>JANNXL010000113.1:0-7046 GCA_031409575.1 Hyphomicrobium sp. | reverse complement strand
CCTGTGCAACGGACGGCCGGTCATTCGCGGCTTGCGCATAACTGCTGAAACGGTACTTGATCACTTGTCCGCTGGCGATACGGCGGCCGATATTCTTGCAGCATACCCGGTGCTTGAGCCCGACGACATTCGGGCTTGTCTCGCTTTTGCATCTTGAGTGCCAGTTGCCGTTTGGTTCAAGTCTTCCGCGACCGCATGGAAACGTTGGAATGATGAGGTCGCAAACGTTGGGAGACGCGCAGATGAAAACGTATTCGTACAACGATGGTTACGCCACTTGCGTGGAGACCCGTTCGTCGCTCCGAATCTTTTCAGATATCGTTGGTCCTTTAGAGGTTGCGGCACAGCTTGATCTGCAGCCAACCAAGTCGTTTACAAAGGGCGAACCGTTCGGGAAATCCCAGCAGCTCAGAAAATCCAATGGGTGGTTTTATTCGACGAAAGGATTTGTTCAGTCTCGTGACACGCGACGCCATTTAGATTGGATTATCGACGCGATAGAGCCCCGGCGAGCGGCAATACATGCGCTCGTCGAACTAGGCTGCAAGATCGACATTTTCAGTTTCTGGGTGTCGATCGGTCATGGTGGACCGACAATTGAGCCCGAACAGATGAGGCGGTTGTCGGAAATGAAAATCAGCGTTGGATGGGACGTTTACTTCGACGAGAATAACGACGAGGACCGTTAGTAAATAACTGCGGCTATGATCTACTGTCGCCTGCGCGCACTACAATCAGCGCGCCGCCAACGTTGAATTCTGCGCTAGCCCAACCATGTTCGTGAAGTTCGAATTTTATGATGCGCGGCATTCTAGTGTCCGAGGTCACAAGCCCAACTCACTATGTGATCCAAGTCTGACGAGTTCGAGGCAGTCTTCGTTAGGCTTGCGGTAAATCAAAACGAGATCAGGGCGGATGTGGCAGTCACGGCAATCGTTCCATTGGCCTGTCAATGGGTGATCGCGATTATGTGGCGGCAATGGAATGTCTTCAACCAGTAGCGTAACGACTGCTAGCAAGAGCTCATCGAGCCGGTCACCGATTGCACTGGACCTCAAGCGCTTAAAATCGCGCTTAAACTTTTTCGTCCTCAGGATCGTCCGCATTGAGGTCCGCCATCAATTCCTCGACGGTACCAATACTAACCAGATTTCCCGCCCTCGCTTCCATCATAGCTTCAATCGTCTCAGCGTTCGGGATGAGCGGCTCGAACGGCATCGCCTTTTCGCGCGCGATGCGGATCATCATTAAGCGGAATGCGTCGGATACCGTCAGGCCGATAGTTGCGAGCACAGCGGCAGCTTCTTCTTTGGTTTTCGAATCGATGCGCGCGCGGACTACTGTGTCGTTCTTCATTAGAAGCTCCTTTTGAGCTACAATGTAGCACAAATTACCCAGTAAGCAATCCTCGGTTTGCGCCGGTTTCGCCTTGCAGATGGCTGTGGCATCAGGGAAGTGGAGGTGGGGCACGGGTTGGGCCTTCTCACGTGGGGATTGCAAAGAATGACCAACAAACTCGGCACCGCGCCTGCCCGCACACGCAATCACATCGCCGTCTTGCTCGGCGGCTGGTCGGCTGAACGCGAGGTCAGCCTCAATTCCGGAAACGCTGTGGCAGCCGCGCTTGAAGGCGAGGGCTATCGCGTCACCCGAATTGACGTGGACCGTGACGTGTCGCGCCATTTGGCGGACCTCAAACCGGAAGCCTGCTTCAACGCCCTGCACGGCAAATTCGGCGAAGACGGCTGCATCCAAGGCATCCTCGAATGCCTGGCCATTCCCTATACCCATTCCGGCGTACTTGCCTCGGCGCTCGCCATGCACAAGGAGCGCGCCAAGGACACGCTGCGTCCAGCCGGAGTGCCCGTCGCTGAAGCCAAAGTTGTGACCCGCCGCCAAGCCGCGAGCGTCCATGCGCTACCGCCGCCCTATGTCGTGAAACCGCTCGACGAAGGCTCAAGCGTCGGCGTGGTTATCGTCGGGCCAAAGGCTGTCTCGCCGCCCGATGCCATCCTCACAAGCGGCCCGCCCGATGAGATCGTCATGGTCGAGCGTTACATCGCCGGGCGCGAACTCACCTGCGCGGTGATCGGCGATTTTGTGACGGACGTCATCGAGATCGTACCCAAAGCCGGGCTCGTCTTTTACGATTTCGAGGCCAAATACGCGCCCGGCGGCTCAAAGCACGCGCTTCCAGCCGAACTTTTACCGAATGTTTACCAATTGATCCGGAAATACACATTGGTGGCGCATCAGGCACTGGGCTGCCGGGGTGTGTCGCGTGCGGACTTCCGTTTTGACGATACGCCGGGCGGGACGGGCGAGTTGATCTGCCTGGAAGTCAACACGCAACCCGGCATGACCGGCACGTCGCTGGTTCCCGAACTTGCCCAGTACGCCGGCTGGACGTTTGGTGAACTCGCACGCTGGATGATCGAGGACGCAGGGTGTTTGAGGTAGATCAAGGACTGGGACCTCAGTGGCAGGCGCACAGCGCGCCGCCGCGACGGCCCTCTCTTGGACTCGAGCCCGGCTATGGCAGGGCTTCAGCGTTTGGCCCCTACGCCGCGTCCTCGCAAACATACTCGGAGGCACCACGCCGCCGCGGTGGCAAGCGCTGGTCGCGAAGGATTGCCATGCTGGCGCTGTGTGCGATCGCAGGCCTATGGGGTTGCAAAAACATGCTGCCCGGCATCGCGCCGGTTTCTTCGGGTGCGGGTTCGCCAGCGGTACGCGCACAACTGGACGGCGTGGCACGGCTGGCCGGCTTTGGCATCGATATGGTGGTCCTGACCGGCCATCGCTTCACTGCCGACAGCGATATTTTCGATGCGCTCGATCTGCCCAACGCCCGCTCGTTGATGAGCTTTGACACTGAAGGTGTCCGCCGCCGGCTGGAACGCCTGCCATGGATATTGAGCGCCGAGCTGACGCGCGTCTTTCCCGACCGGCTCGACGTGCGCGTGAGCGAACGCAAAGCTTTCGCCGTCTGGATGCGCGATGGGCACGCACAACTGATCGACAAGACCGGCCGCGTGCTTTCGGCGGTCAACCGCGCTGATGGCCTCGATCTGCCGAAAGTCTCAGGCGAAGGTGCGCCGCAGGAAGCCCAACCGCTCCTGACCCTGCTTGCGCGCTGCCCAGACATCTGGGCGCGGCTGGAAGTGGCAGAGCGCGTTGCCGGCCGCCGTTGGACACTGCATCTGTCACGAGGCATTGCCGTGCATCTGCCGGCAGATCGCGAGGCCGCAGTGCTGGAAACGCTGACGGCTGGCGGCGGGCTCGCAAATATTCTCGATACCGGCAACCGGATTGTCGATTTGCGGGCGTCAGGCCGCGTTGCTATTCGCGACGTGGCGTCACCGCGCAGGACGGAGAGCAATAAACTCCCCGCAGGTCCCTCGCTCGTCCCGGATCAAGGCTGATGCGCCACGGGCCACGACTTCTGAGCGATCCAGCAATTACGGGCGTGCTCGATATTGGCACCTCGAAAGTGGTGTGCCTGATCGCGTCGCGAACCGGAGGCCGATCCGGCTTAACCGCTCACGATCATCCTTTTCCCGGCCTGCGCATCGTGGGCGTGGGCCACCAGCGCGCGGGCGGTATCAAGGCAGGCGTTGTCATCGACCTTGAAGAAGCCGAGCGCTGCATCCGCGCCGCTTTGGCTCAGGCTGAACGCATGGCGGGTGTCACGCTCGACAGCGTGCACGTGTCGATCGCGTGCGGCCGTTTGAAATCACACGCCTTTACCGCCAGTGCAGACATCGAAAGCGGACGTGTCTCCGCCCGCGACATCGCCCGGCTGATGGCGGGGGCACGCGCCTATGTCGAGCGTGATGGCCGCCTGCTCGTGCATCACAATCGTAAGGCCCTGCAACTCGATGGTGCCGTGAGCGGCGAATCCGTGATCGGCCTGTCGGCCCGTCACATAACGGCGGACCTGCACTCGGTTTCGGCCGATGAAGCGCCCCTACGCAACCTGTCGATGGTGCTCGATCGCTGTCATGTGCGGATGCGTAGCGTGAACGTGGCCTCCTATGCCAGTGCGCTTGCGGTCACCAGCAGTGAAGAACGTGCATTGGGAACAACTGTTTTGGATTTCGGCTGCGGCACCACAAAATTGGCGGCCTTTAGCGGCGGACACCTTGTGGCCGTGCATTCTGTGCCCTTGGGCGCGGGCACAATAACCAGTGATATCGCGCGCGCGTTGCATACGCCGCTTATAGAAGCCGAGCGAATCAAAGCACTTTATGGCAATCTCCTCAGTGCCCGGTCTGATGAGCATGAAGGTTTTTCCTATCCCACCGCGGGTTCGGACGAGGCCCAGCCGGCTCAAGCAACCCGGGCGCAATTGGCCAGCATCATCCGGCCGCGCGTTGCCGAAATTCTTCACGCCGTCGCACAACAGCCTTACGTGACGAACCTGATGCGGGGGTGCGGGGACAAACTGATTCTAACGGGAGGCGGCAGCCTTCTGACAGGGATTGCCGAGTTCGCCAGTCACGTTCTGCAGCGGCCGGTCCGCACCGGACAGACCGTAACACTTCCCGGATTGCCGCCCGTAGCGCGCACTCCGGCGTTTTCGACGGCCGCAGGATTGTTGTTTGCGTCCGAAGACCACAACGAAAGCGTGGCTGCTCTGAGCGGAGACGGCGAGTACGGCGGATATTTTGAGCGTGTGGGAGCGTGGTTGAAAAGCGGCTTCTGATGTCAGGAGCGCAGCACGTGACGCTTCGATGCGTTGAGTTGCGTCGAACGATCTGGCGGCCGGTCTGCCGGGTTCAACTTCTTGGGAATGTGACGAACGATGACCAGCACTGCGCAAGCGCCGAAAGCGGCCGATCTGCGGCCACGGCTGACCGTGATTGGTGTCGGCGGTGCCGGGTGCAACGCCATCAATAACATGATCGCGGCTGGGCTTACCGGGGTCAACTTCGTCGTCGCCAACACAGATGCGCAATCTCTCGCCGCTTCGAGCGCCGAATTCCGCATTCAGTTGGGAGCCAGTTTAACCGAGGGCCTTGGGGCCGGGTCAAAACCTGAAATCGGTCAGGCAGCCGCCGAAGAAGCATTGGCCGAGATCCGCGAAACAGTCGCCGGGTCGCATATGGTATTTGTCGCAGCCGGCATGGGTGGCGGCACCGGGACAGGTGCAGCGGCCGTGATCGCGCGCGTTGCCCGCGAGCTTGGCATTCTGACGGTTGGCGTTGTCACAAAGCCGTTCCAATTCGAAGGCGTGCGCCGTATGCGTACCGCGGAAGACGGCGTCGCCCGACTGCGTGAAAATGTTGACACGCTGATCGTCATCCCCAATCAAAATCTGTTCCGCATCGCCAACGACAAAACAACATTTGCTGAGGCCTTTATTCTGGCCGATCAGGTGCTTTATTCGGGCGTCGCCTGCATCGTTGATCTCATCGTCAAGGAAGGCTTGATCAATCTCGATTTCGCCGACGTGCGCACGGTGATGAGCGGCATGGGCACGGCGATGATGGGCACCGGCGAGGCATCGGGCCCGGGCCGCGCCACGGTGGCGGCGGAAGAAGCGATTTCAAATCCACTGCTCGATGATGTGACGCTCAAGGGTGCCAAAGGCCTGCTGCTGTCAATCACAGGCGGCAAGACGTTGACGCTCTACGAAGTGGATGAAGCGGCAAGCCGCGTGCGCCAGGAAGTCGATCCCGAAGCGAACGTGATTGTCGGCGCGACATTTGATGCACTGCTTGACGATCGCATCAGAGTATCGATCGTGGCCTCGGGTATGGCGCGACTTACCACTGACCAGCGCCGTCCGGGCGATGTGAACACCCACCACATGCCCGCTCCCGCCGTTGGCCAGACGCAGCCGCTTTACCCGGCGCAAACCTTCCAACCGCAAGACTATGCACATGCCACCGGCATGGGTGACATGGAGAGCCGTTTATCGCAGGCGATTTCCGGCGCAGCAACGACCGCCTCCGGCAGCGCTGAACCAAATCCGTCCATGACACCGGCGCAGGCAGCAATGCCGCCGCCTCTGCCGCAGCAGCGCGGCTGGACCGCGCCTGGAAACGTGCGCATCGAAGAGCCGCTCGACGGGACATTCAGCCAGCCAGAATGGGCCCAGCAGGCGTCTGCACCTCAAACTGAGTTTGCTCCGGCCCCAGCAGACCCGGCTTTTGCCCCGATGCCGCCCGCCGAATTCCACCGCCAGCGCCGCATGCCGGAAGTGGAAGACTTCCCCATGGTTGGGCAGCGCGACTACATGTCGAAAAAATCTGGCGGTTGGAGCAATAGTCCAAATGTTGCCCCGGCTGAGGCGGCCAAGGACACCACCCCACGCCGCAAGGGCTGGTTCAGCCGGTTCACAGGCCGCAACTCAGCCAAGAGTGATTCGCAAGTAAGGCCTTCAACCCCGCCTCAGACTGGTGTGAGCCCGGCAGATCAAGCGCCGGTGCGCCCTCGTGGACCATCGGCAGCATCAGCGAACGCCTACGGAATACAAACGCCGAAAGCGCAGGAAACCCAAGAATTACCGGTGTTTTTCAGTGGCCGGCGAAAATAGAATCTTTCCAGATTCGCTTCTCTCTGCATGAGTTGCAAGAGCGTAACAGTGTGTAAGAAAGCGTGATTTGTCGGGTCAGGCAACGCGGACTATCTTTTGATTGTCGATTTGAGTTGCGAAAGCCTTAGAGCCTGCCGATCACGCCACGTAAGAGTTGTGACACAGGTAAGAATAAAGGGCAGCAACGAAGGGTTTGGGGGTAGTTCGGGTGCGTTTCGCTTAGCGAGTGCAGTCAAACTATCGGGATCGAGGGACGGCGCAGAATGTCTAACCGATTTATCGGCGCGCGACAGACAACCATCGCGCGGGAAGTCGAGCTTCAGGGCATTGGGGTGCACAGCGGGGCACCTGTGGCGGTTATCCTCCACCCAGCTGAAGCAGATACGGGGTTGCGGTTCGTAGTCAAGTAGCGCGACCGGGTCGTGGCAGATATTGCTGCCCGGGTAGAAAACGTCAAAAATCTTACATTGTGCACGGTCATCGGCGACGAGTCCGGTGTGAC
>JANNXL010000112.1:0-4486 GCA_031409575.1 Hyphomicrobium sp. | reverse complement strand
TCCAAAGTCAGGCAACGTCACACTGGAAACACTTCACAGGGCTGCGCACTTGGTTGGGCGGAAGTTGAGGCTGGAGCTGGTGTGATCAAAGCGTTTCAAATCCTACGGTCTAGCAAGACCAAATAGCTCTCAAGCAATACGCAGATATCTCGTGAATTTTGATTTTGCCACACCGTATTGTTCGAAGAACCAGGTCACCGCGGCCTACATTCGATTGCACACGTCTTGGTAGTTGTAGTTTGGAACCGGCAGCTGATTGAAGTCCCTATATTCCGCCTTGGCGCAGAGTCTGTGCCCAAATTGTTTCACCCCCCAAACGCCACGACCGTCTGCCGCTGCGTACCGAGACGCTCGATGGTCAGTTCCATCACGTCTCCGGCGGCGAGATACTGCGGCGGCTTCATGCCCGAGCCAACGCCGGGAGGCGTGCCTGTCGTCACCACGTCGCCCGCCTCCAGCACACAGAACTGCGTGATGTAGGCAACGAGATAAGGCACCGGGAAAATCATGTTCGACGTGGATCCCTTCTGTCGGGTCTCACCGTTCACCGTTAGATGCATGTCGAGATTGTGCGGATCGGGCACATCGTCGGCGGTCACGAGCCATGGGCCCAACGGGCCGAACGTCTCGCACGCCTTGCCCTTCATCCACTGGCCATTGCGCTTCATCTGGAATCGGCGTTCGGAGACGTCATTGCAGATGCAGTAACCGGCCACATACTCCATGGCGTCTTTTTCTTCGACGTAGCGCGCGCGCTTGCCCATCACGAATGCGATCTCAAGCTCCCAATCCATGCGGTTGGCACCCTTGGGATAGATGACGTCGTCGAAGGGACCGGAAACGGTGTTGCCAAGTTTGTTGAACAGGATAGGCTCTGTCGGGATTTCCTGTCCGGTTTCGCGCGCGTGATCCGCATAGTTGAGGCCAACCGCGATAAAGCTCCACGGGCGCGCTACGGGCGCGCCCAGCCGAACGCTCGAAGGCACCAGTGGCAGACTGGAAGGATCAAGCCCGCGCAACTTGGCGAGACTTTCAGGCGCGAGCGCTGCGCCGTCGATGTCGGCCACGTGCGCGGAGAGATCACGCAAATTTCCCGCGCCATCGACCAACCCTGGCTTCTCTGCACCCGCTGCGCCAAATCTTACAAGCTTCATGCGCCCCATCTCCCCTGACGTTTAGTGGTTGTCTGTGGGGTTTGGTACAAAGGCGCGGCTCAGATGTGAAGGGAAAATGACGTGCGGCGAGGCAATTGCCGCGGTGTTGACGCTGAACATCAAGGCGTCTTAATGCGACGAGGCGATGTGAACCCAACGCCGGCTTCATCCACGCAACCAATCGGCCCCATGCCCCAAGATACTCCTAAGCATCACCAGACCTTCACAGAAGCCGCGCCCCGCGCCTGGCAGCGTATGCTTTCAGGGCGGCGGCTCGACCTGCTCGATCCATCACCAGCCGATATCGAGATCGAAGACATTGCGCACGGGCTTGCACGTGTTGCCCGTTGGAACGGTCAGACAACCGGCGCACATGCCTTGTCCGTGGCCCAACATGTATTGATCGTTGAAAACATCACCCGCGCGCTTGCACCAGAATGGCGACAAGAATGGCGCTTAGCAGCCCTTCTGCATGATGCTCCCGAATATGTGATCGGCGATCTTATAAGCCCGTTCAAGGCTGCAGTCGGCTTCAACTACAAGGCATTCGAGCTTAAACTCCTGGCAGCAATCCACGCGCGTTTTGGAATCGCATTTCCGCTTCCCGATGAGGTTTCCGCTGCCATAAAAGCTGCCGATCGCATGGCGGCGTTTTTCGAAGCAAGCGTGCTTGCAGGCTTTGCAAGAGCCGAAGCTGTGCAATTTTTTGGCGAACCACAAGCGCTTCCAGGTCAACTCGGTCAGGGGCTGTTAGAGCTTGCGCCATGGCCGGCAGAGATCGCACAATCTGCTTTCAAACGGCGGTTCACTGAACTCACCGCACCAATCTAGAGTGGACAATTCAAACGGCGCACCGCGTCAAAGATGGCAAAATTGCGCCGCACTTCATCGCCTTAGCACAACTCCTGTTCCCGAAAATCGCCATGATCCACGCCTAGCTGATTTGATCCGAGGGAGGGTAATGATCATGGCAGACGCAAATGTAAGACGCCGGACATTTGAAACTGTAGAGCCCATCAGGGAGACCATCACCACGTCACGCGCCGAACGTGCCAGTGCAGTTGAAATTGGACTGAACGCCGCGATCGTTGCCGTCATCGACAACGAACCCGTCGTTCTGGCCGTGCGCGATAGCGCCGATCAAAATGGAAATCTCGAGGGGTTGCCGTTCGGCCCCTTCTCACCGGTTGATCATCGCACGTTGGAAGGCGGGCTCCGGTCGTGGGTCACACGCCAGACCGGTCTTGAGCTTGGTTATACGGAACAGCTGTACTCATTCGGTGATCGAGGGCGTCACGCTGAGGCGGGCGATGCCACTCCGCATGTTGTCTCGATCGGATACCTTGCACTCACTCATCCTTCAAGCGCTGCTGCGATTAGCAGCAGTGCGTGGCGCAGCTGGTATCAGTTTTTCCCATGGGAAGACTGGCGCAAAGGCCGCCCTGCCCTGCTGGCGGCCCACATTGAACCACGCTTGAAAGAGTGGGCCGAGCGCCCACAGCGCAGTGCATCGCCGGCGCATCCCCTGCAACGCGCAGATCGCGTCCGCATATGCTTTGGTCTTGATGGCGCGGCGTGGGATGAAGAAAAAGTTCTCGAACGCTTCGAGCTGCTTTATGAAGCCGGGCTCGTTGACGAAGCGCAACGTGATGGCAGGGAAGCCGGCGCCATTGTGACAAGCTTGCCAAGGCTCGGCACACCCTTGCGATTTGATCACCGGCGCATTCTTGCGACAGCAATGAGCCGCGTGCGCGCCAAAATCAAATACCGTCCGGTCATCTTCGAATTGATGCCGCCGGATTTCACATTGTTCGAATTGCAAAAGACCGTGGAAGCCATCCTCGGTCCGCACCTGCACAAACAGAACTTCCGCCGCTTGGTTGAAAGCGCAGGGCTGGTTGAGCCCACTGGCGAAGTGAAGTCGCAAACCGGCGGGCGCCCAGCAAAACTGTTCCGCTTCCGCCGCGAAGTACTGCTCGAAAGGCCAGCACCGGGCGTTCGCGTCAAGCCAGGGCGCGCGTAGGCGCAATTGCATTGCCGCTTGCTTCAAGGGAGTGGCGGATTGAAAAATTTCGGGGGCGTATCGGCTTCTCAAATTGTGAAACCGATACGCCCCCGAAATTTTGTCCGCGTTCCAGAACGTTTTCTCCGCCGCGCGCCAGTGTACCAGCAATAATTTTCGGGCTGGTCTGGAAGTCTGACCAGTGATGCACTAGTTTAGAGACAGTGTGTTATGCTCGATAGAAGCATAACACACTGGACGAACACCGTCCGGTCAAGTCGCATAACTTATTTATGCTCTGCAAGAGCATAAATAAGACTCGGAGGCAGCGATGGCTGAAGCGACATCTGTGAGGTCTGGGGCGAAATCCGGCAAGAGCTCTGCGAAGGCTCACGCCACGCTGTCGCCAGCCGTTCTGGAATTCACGCCCGCATTGAAGCTCGAAATGGCGCCGATGTATGAGCGCGTCAAACACGTGATCACACCCATGGAGTGGGTTCATTACGCGCCCCTCATTAAATCCATCAACGAGCTGAAGAAAAAGCGCGATGCGGTGATCCTGGCGCACAACTACATGACGCCGGAAATTTTCCACTGCGTCAGCGATTTCAAAGGCGACAGCCTGCAACTTGCCAAGGAAGCCGCACGCTCAAAGGCCAAGGTGATTGTTCAGGCCGGTGTACACTTCATGGCGGAGACGTCGAAGCTGTTGTCACCTGACAAAACCGTACTCATTCCTGATATGCGCGCGGGATGTTCGCTCGCCGCCTCGATCACGGCAGCAGACGTGCGCCTGCTGCGCGAGGCTTACCCTGGCGTACCGATCGTCACGTATGTCAACACCAGCGCGGATGTGAAGGCCGAATGCGATATCACGTGCACGTCGTCCAACGCGGTGAAGGTGGTGGAAAGCCTCAACGCGCCGCGCGTGCTGCTCATCCCCGACGAATATCTATCAAAGTACGTACAGACTAAAACCAAAGTCGAAATCATCGCTTGGCGCGGCCACTGCGAAGTGCATGAGCGCTTTACGGGTGAGGAACTCGCCGCATATCGTTTGTCAGAGCCCGGCGTGAAAATCATTGCGCATCCCGAGTGCCCGCCGGACGTAATTGCCATGGCCGACTTCACCGGCTCGACCTCGGGCATGATCAACTGGGTGAAGGACAACAAGCCGAAGAAGGCCCTGCTCGTCACAGAATGCTCGATGGCCTCCAATGTTGCAGCCGATGTTCCGGATGTGGAATTTGTGCGCCCGTGCAATCTCTGCCCGCACATGAAGCGCATCAGCCTCGAAGCGATCCATGACAGTCTTTTACATATGCAGCAC
>JANNXL010000111.1:0-13597 GCA_031409575.1 Hyphomicrobium sp. | reverse complement strand
CGCGCGCGGGGTTGGTGGGGCGGCCGCGCGCAAAGTAAAGAGAATACCAGTCCGCAGTCCGTCGAACTAAGAGTGAAACTTTCTGCGGGCTGGTATTAGCTCCTTCGCTGTTGCGCGGATATGCAAAGGCAACTGCACTGAACATGGAAAAAATAAAAGGCCGGAACAGCACAACGCTGTTCCGGCCTTTTTATTCGTTCAGATGAGAACCCCCTACCGGCTCGTTTCAACCTCACCACGATCGACCCGGCGCGAAAACTCGGTCTGCCCGCCCGATGCCAAAATGCGCGCCTGTTCGACCCAGTTTTCGCGCTCGATGCGGCCCTTGAAGTCTAAAAGCTGACTGACGCGGTCAATATCGGCGCTTGTCCAGTTGGCAACCTGCTCATAGGCGGTGACGCCAAGTGAATTGAGTTTCTTCTCGATAAGCACGCCGACACCCCGGATGCGCTTCAAATCATCAAACGCTCCGGAAGCCCGGCCCGAGGGCGCCACCGGTTCGCTTCGCAGGGCTTCTGATCTGACGGAACGCAAGTGCGTCAGGTCGGTGCGGGGTTCCGCGGCTGCGGGCGGAGCCTGGGTTTCTGTCTCGGCAGGTTTGGCTGGCGGTGGCGCCGCTGGGCTTTCCGTCACTGCTGGCTTCGCAGCTGGAAGCGATGCGGAGGCCGCGGCTGCCGTCGCAGCTGCGATCGAAGTTGCCGCGGCTGTGGCGACGCTGGCAATCGTGCCGGGCGCACTCGCTTGAACAGCGGGTGCAGATGGCGGGGATACAGAAGGTGATGCTGTCTTGGCAGCCGCTGTTGCGGCCGCAAAGCGAGCCGCTGCCGCGGCGTTCTCGGCCACCGCCGCCTTAGCTGCTTCCTCTGCCTTTGCAGCGTCAGCTGTCTTTGCTGCTTCTGCTGCTTTGGCAATCTCTGCAACTCTGGCCGCGCCCGGATCTACCGCCGGCTCCGTGGACTTCACTGGATCGGTAGCAATCGCTGGGGCTACGGCCTTTGCGGCTTCTGCGGCCCTGGCTGCTTCCGCGGCGGCCACTTCTTCCGGTTCTGGGTGCCCGAGCCGGCGGCGCGTTGCGAAGTCCGTTTCAGCTCCGCTCGCTAAAACGCGGGCTTGCCCGACCCAGTCTTCTTGTTGGATTCGATCTGCCGCGCCGAGAGATTGGCTCATGCGATTCAGGTCGTCGCCATCCCAGCTGGCGATCTGCCAGTAGCGGCGAACGCCCAGCGCGTTGATACGTGATTGAACGACTGCATCGATACCTTTGATGCGGGTGAGGTCGTCCATGGCGAGACTGGTGAAGGCTGCGGGTACGGCTGCTGCAACCGCAGGCGGGGGTGCCGGAGCGGGTTGAAGCTGGGGTGCAACCGGAGCAGCAGCCGGAGATGCCGCCACAGGTTTTGCAGCCGCCGCCACAGCGGCAACCGCCGCAGCAGCTGCGGCTGCAACCGGTAGTGGAGCAGGCGGCGGTGGCGGCGGGACTGGCAGTGCAACAACAGGTGCCGGAGGTGGAGGTGGCGGCGCTACCGGACGGGGCGGCGGCGTGGGTTGAACTTCAACGACAGGAGCTGCAGATGCGGCCGGACCTGCGGCAGGTGCACGTGGAGTGGGAGGAGTTGTTTGTTTGGCTGGCGCACCGTCTGGTGCCCCGCCGCTCAACGCCCGGCCAAAGCGGTCACCGTCTGAAACGCCTTGGGCTGCAATAGGTGAAGGTACGGCGGCTTTTTCGGTAACGGCGGGCTCTCGAACCGGAATGCTCTCGCCGCGGATCGCGCGCTTCAGCAGGCAGGCCAAAGCCGCGCCGGTGAGAAACGCGGCCAGCAAAAGCAGAAACGTCTGCACCAACAACATCAACATTCTCGCCGTCTCCTCAACGCAACTTCAACACGGTGCCCGCTGCAGGATTCCCCTGCGAAAGTTCGAGCGACTTCGTTGGCCAGGTTCAATCTTCGGTTTTACCGCACGACACCCATCCAACCACGAGGCCAGTGGCGAAGGCAGCGAGCACATACCAGAACAGTCGCATGAACAAATAGGACATTGGGTCTTCCTTCGGTCGTCGAAAATTAGAACGTGAGAGCATGAACGGATCAACCGCACAGTCCTCACAGCGTTTGTTTGGTCACTTAGTTCGCAATCACAGCAAACTCGATGCGCCGGTTTTTGGCGCGCCCTTCGTCTGTGTCGTTCGTCGCAATCGGTTTCTCCGCCCCAAATCCGGCCGCGGACATGCGAGAGGCTTCCACCCCTGCACGTGTCAAATAATCGAGGACAGCCTTGGCGCGGCGCTCAGATAGGGGGTTGTTGCGTTCGGGAATCCCTTCGCTGTCGGTGTGTCCGGATATTTCGATCCGCGTATCGGGGCATCCGTTGGCAATCTTTGCGAGCTTGTCGAGCGTCGGGTAACTCGAACGTGAAAGATCCGCGCTGGCGCGGCCGAAATTGATCCCGCTTTCCGCCGCCGCTCCCATGAGGTCATCCTGGCATGCTCGTGCAGATGCCTGTTTCTTCTTTGTGCGCGCAGCGGCTTCGGCGGCTGTAGCTGCGGCAGCCTCTGCATTGCGCTTGGCTTCAGCAGCGGCTTGCCGCTTGGCGTCTGCGTCACGCTGCTCCCGGTCATCGCGCACCGTGATCTGTTCACGGCCTCTGAAGCCAGATGGCAATTCCGATTGAACCAATGCCCGCACCGAGGTTGCTGCCGCATCGGAAGCCGCTACACCGCGCAATGAAACATCGTCGCCGAACACGCTGGCCACCCCCGAATCTAGTCCAGCGAGCATTTTAAGTGCCGAAGCAGTGACTTTGGGCCACGTGTCGAGCCGCTTTGAGACGACTGTCATGCGGTCATCGACCCGGCCGGCTCCAAATGCACTCTCGGCAAGCTTTGTAAGCTCTGCACGTGCAGAGGCATCAGGAGCATCGCCTTCAAGAACGGCCGAACCGTCTTTGTTCCGGGTTGCTGTCCACCAATAATGGGACGAGGGGGCTGGGGTCACATCGATGCGGGCTACGGCCTCGCAGGCTGATCCCGCTGCGGCCCGCAATTCGCCGGGCACCGCAAGTGCTGACGACGTGCTGCTGGTGACACCCGTCAACATCATCTTGCCATCTGTGAGGGCCGCTTGACCAGCCTCAAGCCGGCCGAGACCGGCGATTCCAGCCAATGAGCACGCTTCCCAGCCAGATGGCGCGCCAGCTGCGATCGACAGCCGGTCAGTCACTGTCCTGCCGCCAAAGCGTGCACGTACTGCGGCGAGCAAGGCACTGCGGGCGGCTTCGGATGGAACGTAGCCGGTCAGAGTGATCGTACCGTCTTTCATGCCGATCATCGTGACAAAGGGGCTGACGGCCGCAATTTCAGGTATTGCGGCTTTGATGGCATGAGACACCTTGTAGCCCGGCGCCGCCCCACTCTTGAGGCCGTCGCGAACGGCTTGAGCCGATGGCTCATCTTCCGCGGTGCCCGTCAGCAATATCTCTTTGCCGCGCATTTCCGCCGTTCCGTCTTTCAATTGGTAGAGCTGGTCGAGACCGGCTTTGGCCGTTGCCATCCAAGCCTCAGGTGCACCGCCGGCAATTTCCAGCCTGTCCACCAGTGCGATCTTTGGGAAGGTCTTCTTGGCGAAGGCGAAGAGGTCTTCGCGTGTTTTCTCGTCGGGCACATATCCCGACAGCAAGAGCTGGCTGCCGGAATATTTCGCTGACCACGTGAATGGGTTCACAGCAGGAGGTGAAATTTGAGCGGTGCCGAGCGTCCACGCTTTGGGTATCTGGCTTGGTACAGCGGCGCGTATCGCTTTGTAGCTGGCACCATCGGCGGCTTCACCGGTAATCGACAGAATGGTGCCGTCAAGCTTCACTGTGCCGCGTTTCAATCCGGCGAGTTGCTTGAGGCCAAAGCCCACGCCGCTGATCCACGCGTCGCGCTTGGGTGCGCCGCGCGCGATTGTCATCTCGTCCTTGACGGTGGCTTTGGGGAAGTTGGCTTTGACGACGCCGATGATCGAGCGGCGCGTGTCATCACTTGGCGTGTATCCGCTTAAGGTCACGGTCTTGCCATCGACGGCCGCCGCCCAGCTGTAAGCCTCAACCTTGGCGACGAGGTCGGTTCGTGATTTTGCAACCCGCACACCCCAGAGGCGGGTGAGCTGTTCCAGCGCTTTGCGCGGCTCGTCGTCTTCCGCGGCACGCCCCGTCAGAATGGCATCGCGGCCTTCAAAGGCAACGTCGGCCCAGGAAAAGCCTTGCCGCTCGAACGCTTGCTTGGCACGCAGTGACAGGTCGGCTTCAATCCCGGCCCGCTCTGTCATGTTGGCACCGGCTGTCAACATGGCAATCGGGATCAAGCCCCACAGCCAGCGCCAAGGATTACATCTCATCGAACCACTATCTCCCACCTATCCGATCTTCAAAGAAGATCTGGGCTCGTCCAACGTCATCAACGGCGCGCGAAGGGTGACCCCGTCCAGGCCCCGCCTTAGCGCACCACAGTCTTTCAGGCAGCGTCAATCAGACGGAGCTGTTGCGCCAACCTGGTCGATTGCCTGCTTTTGGACGAATATCCCACCCCCGTCCCGGGAGGTAGTATAGACAATGGAATTTGTGTTTCCAAGCACTGCCCGACAGCGGGCAACTTTGCTCCGGGGCAGACAAACGGGCAGAAGATTGCTGTCGAATGCCTGACTCTGGCCAATGAACGGGCGTTTGTGTAAACGGACCTCTGGATTGGCTGATTTTGAGCGAGTATGTTTCTTAGTGGCTATGGCAACTCCGGCTCACATTCTCGTCGTTGACGATCATCCGCTGTTTCGCGAAGCGTTGCAAAGTGCCATTGCGTCCGAATTTCCAAATACGGCAATTGTTGAGGCAGCGTCCATTGAGGCAGCGCTGGCCGTCCTGAAAGCAGGTCAGGACTTCGACTTGGTTCTGCTCGATTTGGCGATGCCTGGCACGCGCGGATTTGACGGCCTCAACCAACTCAGAAGCTTAAATCCCAAGCTCCCGATCGTGATCGTGTCGGCTCACGAGGATGCCGATATCATTCATGAGGCCATGATATGCGGAGCCAGCGGTTACATTTCAAAGGCCGTGCGCAAACGTGAACTCGCCGACGCCATACGCGATGTGATGAACGGCGTGGTCACTTTACCGCAAACGTATCGGCAACCGGACCCTTGTGCCGTCAATCCCGCCGAAGGTGTGGGCGATGCGCTCCACAGTTTGACTCCGCAACAGGCGCGTGTGCTTCAAATGCTGCGGCAAGGCTTGCTGAACAAACAGATTGCCCACGAACTGGGCGTGGGCGAAACCACCATCAAAGCGCATGTCTCAGAAATATTGCGCAAGCTCGGCGTGGCGTCGCGGACCCAAGCAGTGATCGAGGCCACACGCCTTGAATTGCCGGTGCGCCGGGGTAAGCCGTTTTAAAACCGCGTTACTGACCGCCGACGCCAGCAAGCGCACCTGGCGGAGCAGACGACGCCGAATCGAGCGACACCCAAACCTTGGGGTCGATGTATGATTGGCGCATCACGAACTGATAGCCAGAGCGGTTCCACAAACGGACATCATCAACTTTGTTGTCGAGAACGTAGTCACCCTGGCTTGTGCGTGCCGTCAGCACTGCGTGCCCTTCGCCTTTTTCATCGCGCACAACCGTGAGCAGCAGTGCGCTTGAAGGCCAGCCGCGTGCAATCAGCAGTTTTTGCTTGAGCAGGGCGTAGTCTTCACAATCACCGCGCTGGGTCGGAATCGTCCAATATTCACTCACGCCGTAGATATCGGCGTCGGTTGCCGGTGCTATGGCCGTGTTCACGCGGCGGTTGACGTCATCCAATTCGCTGAGCGAAAGGGGGGTCGGCTGCAGACGCTGGTCTGCTGTTCCTGAGGGATCGCACGACGTTGGCGAACCTTCGCAATATCTCACAAAGCCATAGGGAGGCTGTGATGGGCCATACATGCGCATGAACGCGGTGCCGAACCCGCCTGTGCGCTCAACGGCATTTTCCGCAGCACGTGCTGAGCCTGCCTGCATGCCCGCAGACAATCCGAACGCTAACAAAACAACACCGAACAACGCGCGCATCACACATTACCCCGTACAACGATAACTCAACTTAACCCAAAACTCTGCAGGTCTCTTGAAGCGCGCAGAGAGCATTTGAAGATAATTTGAGCTATTTTGGGATGCCGGACCGGCAATCCACAGGCGTTCCTGATTTCATTGAGAAACTTCATCCGAAATACTTTCTGATGGCTTCTGGTTCTTGGATATCTAGGAAGGCAAGCCCAATACCTTGCTCGTGATGGCGCATCACACGGCAGCGCAACTTCCCAAAGATCACTTCGGTTCCAATGGGAGGACGCGCTGTCGTCTCGATGGAGGCGCCCGATAGCGAGACGTCGATCGTCCGGCATTCGACACTTATGCCCGCGTCGAGTTTTAACATGGACTTCGTGTTGGCGGACCGAACGCGCTCGTGGCGCCGGTCGGCAAGTCCTTGCAATTCGTGCTTATTGATCAGGTAGGTCAACTGAGCGGCGATCTTCTCGCGCTTATGCTGTGAGGCGGCCAATTCGATTACAAAGCCGCCCTCGAAGATGCGAACGACCGAGCCTTCAATGCCGCCGATATTGTCGAAATAGGCGATGATGTGTTCGCCTGGCTCGACGACGACGGGCGACATCATCGACGCCCCGCACACAGACATGTCCATGAGTTTGCAAGGATATTCGTGCCGCGAAGCACGCATGAAACGGCCCAGCAAAACCACGGGGACGCGCCGGTTGCCACGCCGGTCGGCCGAAGACCGGGCGTCGATAAGCCGGCCGTCGATAAGCCGGCCGTCGATAAGACTGGCCGCCGCGGCGGAACTTGCTGACTCACTCGACATCGTGCCCTGCTCAAAAAGAATTAAGCATTATTGTATTTGGAGCAGCCGGGACCCGCGTCGACGGAGATCAGGATGCTTCGCTCAAGGTCAGTATGGGGGCCGGTCGTTAATGGAGACTAAATTTGCAGTATCGTTTTGGTACGGTTTTTTGTCCGGGATCACCGCCAGCCGATCTAGCAAACGCAGCAAAGGCTCTGGCGGCGTTTATTGGGCGACTGCGGCGTTTGTAGCCTGGTGTTCAGCAATTAATGCTTATCGAGCGGCGGCTTCGTCAGGCCGCCGTCATAGACCCGGAACTGACGCCTGTCTTGCCGCACAATGCGCGCGTTGCGGATGTGGGGCACAAACGGGCTTTGCCGGTCGGCGCTGTCCAGACCAGGGGCACGAAGCACCGGTGGTTTGATGAGACCATTCGGCCAAAACAGCTTCGAACTCTGCAAGCGCTTGGCTTGTAGGGTGTGCTCCTTCAGGGGCACAGGATCGCTCAGCCAAACGATCGAGCCAACGAAGCGGTCGATCATGTTGCGCGTATGGACGAGGGGCAGCAAGAGAACTTCGATTAAAGCCCGCGTCCCGGCTGAGTTCTCAATTTCAATCACTTGAACCAGGACAGCGCCCTTGCTGATGACGCTGTCGATTTGGGGCGCAAGCTTGGCGCGATCCTCTGCACTCAGGCCTTCGAGAAAGTCGCGGCCGCGCAGATCCTGGCTGAAGCCCTCACTCAGACGCGTTCCCGCCAGCCGGTAGACGAGCGAGCCGTCGCCGTTCAGTTCCAAGATAAAGGTGTCGGGTAAAACGGTGCCAAGGCGGCCGGGCTCGATGTCGAAACGCTTCGGCGCAATCCTGCTGCCCCTCACAGTATTCCAATACGCATATAGCAGCTGGCTGCTCTTATGTTTCATTGCAGTGCCTTCAACCGTCCCGCCCCATACCGGCTTTGAAAGTGCGTTTCGCAGGTGTGACTGCGCAGACGCGACGCCAGTGTGCTCCAATACGGCACAGCCCCGGATTCGAGCAGCCGCAGGCAAGCGCGAACGCTGATCACGGCCGCGAAACAAGGACCTGTGCCGCGCTCGTTCTCTCAGCATCATTTGTGCCAGTCGCCCGGCTGTGCATGTCCACGGAGCATTAGGCATGTTTGAGTTCTGCCCTATCCGCGTGCTAGTTCCTTCGCCGGGCTGCATCCAGTGAAACTGAGCTAAGCGCGAACGGAGCCGGCATCATGATCAAGAAAATTCTGTTCCTTGTCGTTGCCGCCATGGCGGCATTTGCGGGCTACGTCGCAATGCAGCCGCCTCAGTATCGCGTTGAGCGCTCGGCTCTGATGGCGGCATCACCCGCTGCCGTCTTCGATCACGTCAATGACCTCAAGAAGTGGGAGGCCTGGTCGCCGTGGGCCAAGAAAGATCCAAACGCAAAGGCAACTTTTGAAGGACCTTCGGCGGGCAAAGACGCCGTCATGGGCTGGTCTGGCAACGACGACGTCGGTGAAGGCAAAATGACCATCGTCGAAAGTAAACCGGCAGAGGCAATCCGCATCAAATTGGATTTTGTGAAACCGTTCGAGGGAACAAGCGATGTCAATTTCGCTTTCAAACCGGAGGGCGACAAAACCAAAGTGACGTGGAGCATCAGTGGCCAACAGGGCTTCATGGAGCGCGCCGCCTGCCTGCTCATGGGTTTGAATATGGACGCCATGATTGGCGGTGACTACGAAAAAGGTCTCGAAAATTTGAAGGTGCAAGTGAGGGGATAGCGGTACCGGCCGTCATGATCCCTGGGATGCCAACACCACAAGGTTGATCGTGAGAATGGCCGCGACCAAAACGCCAAGCCTGATCAGGCGGCGGTGAAATGCTTCGCCCGCAATCAGGTCGCCGATAAAGTATCCGCTGCTTACGGCAAGGCCAAAAACAAACTTGCCCAGTTCCTTGTTGCCCGGGATGATGAGCGCTGATTGAGACGGGTCATTGTCGTGACCAAATAGAAACGCGAGCACCAGCCCGGCAAAGATCAAGAGGCTGGGCCATGTCTGCCCGTCCATAAACCGGTAGTGCGGATCGCGGCCGGGTTGGGGCTGAAGTCTGGCTGAGACGCGGGCGCCAATCGCCATCACCGTCAGAAATCGGGCTGATGACCGTGTGCATGGGTTGGTGCCAGCGTACTATTCACACCGCTTGAGTTTCGAGCAATGCTCTGGGCCGGAAAGGCTCGATAATGCGTGTGTCGAAGCGCCACGATCTGCCACATTTTTACAGCGCCGCTGGACTAAACCGGGCGACAAATTGAGGCGAATCGAACCGCAATAGCGACTGCTGCCTGATGATAGAGTGCCGGTAACCAAAAACGGAGCATGAAGGCGCCACTGGGTGTTTTTCTAAGAGGTACCAAGGCTGAAAGTATGACGGATACGGCCACTGAACAGATTGCGGATCCCGCCGAGTTCCTAGGTGACACCTGGGCGCTTGAACGCTGGGCTGATGCTGCACGTGCGCGTGATCGCAAATTCTGGATTGGGCTTGGCGTCGCGATACTTCTCCACGCGCTGCTGTTGATCGGCATTGCCACGACGCCGCCGCGCGCGATCGGTGACCCTAGCGGGATCGATAACGCAATCAGCATCGACATGATTACACAAGCCGATCTCGACAGCCGTTCGACGGTGGCCGACACGGCTGGAAAGGGGCCAGGGGCGCCAGCAACCGCGGCCCCGCCCGCGCCACAACCTGTTCCCCCGCAGCCCGCGCCCCAACCACCGGAGCCGCAAGCCGAGGCGAAGCCAGAAACCCCGCCGGAAACACCACCAGAGACACAACCGGAAGCGCCAAAGGAGCCGGTCACAGCCCTCAAAGAGGTGACGGAACCCGCACCTGAGAAAACCGCACCCGACGTGCTGGCGGCTCCAGCACCGGGCGAGGCACCCGCTCCAAAAGCGCCCGAGGTGAAGACACCGGAAAAGGCGCCAGAGAAGCCCGCAGAGAAGCCGGCAGAAAAACAAGAACAAAAGCCGCCGCCAAAACCTCAGCAGAAACCCGCAGAGAAGCCCCAACAGAAAAAGACCGCGGCACTCGATCTCAACGCGCCGCTTCCGAAGTTTACGGCACCGGCCACTGGCGGCGGCGGGGCGGCAGGCGTTGAGCGCCCGCCCGGCATCACGCGCTCAGGCGCCAACGACGCGTTTGCGCGCGCCGTTATCCGCGCCTTGCAGCAGACTATGCCGCAACTATCGAATACGTTCGGCCGCGTAACGGTGCGCATCGTGATCACTCAGAATGGCAATCTAGCCGAAGTGAAAGTGCTACGCGCGTCGAATGTTGCGGGGCTCGATCAAAGCGTGATGTTTGCAACCAAGCAAACAAGCTATCCGTTCCCGCCGCCCAACTCCATCGACGACGACCGCGTGTTTGTCGTGACGTATATTTATAGATGAGTGCTGGAGGCGGGCTAATTATGGGGGTTCGCAACAATCTTGATAGGTGCTGCGCGCACCGCTCGCGGTTGTGATTGCATAGCCATCTTCGCCCTTCAGCGCGGCGACGTATCCGCTTTCGACAGGCACCTTGCCGGTGGCGGATGGGCTGTCCAATACGTACGTGGGCAGCGCCAGTCCTGACAGCCTTTGACGCAACGCACGCATCAAGTCCTGGCCATGCGTGAGCGTTGTCCGGAAGTGACTTGTGCCAGGGGCCAAATCGCCATGGTGCAGATAATAGGGCTTCACGCGTGCCTCGACGAAGGCCCGCATGAGAGCTTCGAGGGTATCGGCATCGTCGTTCACGCCCTTCAGTAGAACGGTCTGGCTGACAACGGGAATGCCAGCATCGACAAGCCGTGCGATCGCAGCGCGGGCCTCCAGCGTGAGTTCGCGCGGGTGATTGGCATGCAGCCCGACGAACACTGTTTGCGCGCCCGATTTGAGGGCGGCGATAAATTCTTGCGTAATGCGCTCGGGCGCTACGACGGGAACGCGCGTATGCCAGCGGATGATCTTTACGTGTGGGATTTTCGCGAGTTCAGCGGTGAGGTCTGAGATGCGGGCTGCTGAAAGTATAAAGGGATCGCCGCCCGTCAATATGACTTCCCAGATGTGCGGGTTCGCGCGGATGTAGTCGAGCGCGCGCGAGAGATCCGCTTTGGAGAGTTCGCGGCCAGCATCCGGCCCGACCATTTCGCGGCGAAAGCAGAACCGGCAATACACCGGGCACACTCCCGTTGCTTTCAACAGCACGCGGTCGGGATAGCGATGCACAATGCCGGGCACAGGGCTTTTGAGGTCGTCGCCAATAGCGTCGGCTGTTTCGACCGGATGATGATTGAGTTCGAGCGGCGTTGGCACAAACTGCCGGGCGATGGGGTCGGACAGGTCTTGAGTGTCGATCAGTGCCGCCATCGCGGGCGATACGGCGATGGCATAGCGCTCGGCCACCGGAGCAAGCGCGTGGGCAGCATCGGCTGTCACCAAGTGAGCCGTCAGCAAATCGTCAACAGACCGCAGCGTTCTTTCGAGGCGGCGTGTCACCGTGGCGGCCATGTATCGGTGTCGTGATCTGGGTGCTGCAAGGTTGCGAGTTTTGGCAGCACCTCAGCAGGCCGGTCATCAACTGTAGAATGTCCTGGCAGGGCGTACATGGTATCAAACCAGGCGACTTTGCTTTCAAGCCCAACCTGCTTTTCGATTGTTCCCACGGCATCAGGATCATCCAACGTGCCGATAGCGATTTCGTAGTTGGGGTCGCCCTTTTCCTGCATGTAAAACGGCGTGCCGCAGTCTTTGCAAAAGCCGCGCACGACAATGCTGGACGACTGGAAATCCGCTGGCGCACCGCGCGTCCACGTCAGGTTTTTCATCGGCACCGAAACGAGCGGTGCGCCCCACGAGCCGAACGCCTTCTGGCACATGCGGCAATGGCAGATGGCGGCCCGGCCAAAAGCTCCGTCGATGCGGTAGCGGACGGCACCGCACTGGCAACCGCCAGAGTAAGAGAGGCAACCGCCAGAGTAAGAGAGGCAGCCGCCAGAGTGAGCGAGGCAGCCGCCGGAATGGGACTGGATCATGGGCAGATACCTTCCATGTGCACGAAACCACTCGTTTCAACAGGTAGAACTTGATCCCGGTGGCTTTAGTCCTAAGTCCGCGTGGGGTCCAGACCGCCCTTAACCGCTTTTCACCGCTTCGCCGGTAAACTCTCACGGCCTGAACGTAAAAACGGGCTGCTTGCAACCTCATTGATGTTGACACAACTTAAAGTCTCATGCGCGACGTTTGGAACACTATCAGGCCGGTCTTGAGCGCGTTGCTGCGCTTCTTGAGAGCGGCTGCGATTGCGGTGTGGTCGCTTATCCGGGTGCCCGTGTTGTTTGTTTTGCAAGTGCTTGCAGCCCTCGTCCTCATCTTTGAGGAATGGGGCTGGAAGCCGCTGTCCGATGCACTTGCGCGGCTCACACACTACCGGCTATGGGCGCGCCTCGAACAATGGATTGCGCTGTTACCTCCGTATGGCGCGCTGGCCGTCTTTGCGTTGCCAACACTGGTCTTGCTGCCGCTGAAGTTTTTCTCCGTCTGGCTTCTGGCGAATGGGTTTTTTCTAACTGCGGGCACGTTGTTTCTCGCAGCCAAAGTCGCATCGACAGCATTTATCGCGCGCATTTTTCTGCTGACAAAGCCAGCACTCATGCGCATCGGCTGGTTTGCCAGCGCCTACACTTGGCTGATGCCCTGGAAGGACGCGATCTTCGCCCGCATCCGCGCCTCGTTTACCTGGCGCTATGGCCGCATGCTGAAAAATGCTGTGCGGCTCGAAGTGAAGCAAGCTTACACCCGCTGGCGGCCGTGGGTTGTCGCGCGGTGGGCTACGGCGGCACCGCGCTTTGCCGGTGCAATACGCTCTGCGCTCCAACGGCTGCGCGTGATGTGGCGGATATGGCGGCCGCGGCTGTCGGCCGAAGCGATCCGGTGGAAAGACGGCGCGCGCCGCGCCTGGGAAAAGCTGATTGGCATCGCCTAGGCAAGTTGGCATCGCCTAGGCCAGTTGCTCGCGCAGCAAGGCGCGGCTTGAAATTCGTGTCAGTGACGCAAGTCCCGTCAGAACCCCCGGTGCGAGGCGAGCCGCTCCAATGGCTGTGCGCTGGCCCCACGGTGCCACGAGCAGTTTCGAGACAAACGTCGAACGCGCGATCTGGCGGCGCACGTCCTCCGCGAGAGTTGCATGGTAGGCGCGTGCGGGTTCGTCCTGCAGAAAGAAACGTGCCGCGAGCCGCGCGCTGTGCAAGGCAATCGACATGCCATCGCCGGAGAATGAGGGAATGACCGCGGCCTGATCGCCAAGCCGCCAAGGCTGTGGATCGCTACTGGCTGAGGCATCGAGCACATAGCCATACGGAATTGATGAAATCGCCAACGGCTTCACCAGTGCCGGTTCGGCACCACAGAGCCTTGTGGCAACATGCGGACAGGCTTCCCTTATCGCCGCAAGCAGACCATCCCAGGAATTTTCTAGCCCGGAAAAATGTCCGCGCCGGACGAGCAAGCACAAGTTGGCGCGTTCGCCTTCCACGGATTGCAAACCTGCATAGCCGCCAGGGAACAGCGCCAGTTCGACGTTACCGTCAAGAGCACGCCTCTGGTCTGGAGCGAGGCGGAAATACATTTTAAAGCCGATCAAATCCGGCTGCGTGCCTGAAGGCCGCTTGCGGTCTTTGAGATCGTG
>JANNXL010000110.1:0-6066 GCA_031409575.1 Hyphomicrobium sp. | reverse complement strand
GGGGCGTGAACTCGTGCGGGCTGTGCACGCCACGCCCGGCTGCGTCGTGGCCGGCGGGGCAGAAATGCCAGGATCTTCAGCCATCGGGTCTGACACCGGCGAACTTGCGGGCATCGGCTCCCTGGGCTTGCCGGTCACGGGCGATGCGATCGAATTGTTCACCCGCTGCGATGCCGTGATTGACTTCACGGCGCCTGCGTCGACTGTCGAGTTCGCCGGGCTTGCCGCCAACGCCCGCATTGTTCATGTCATCGGCACCACGGGATTTAGCGAACAGCAAGAGGCGGCCATCAAGGCTGCGGCCCGTCACGCCGTGATTGTCAAAGCTGGCAACATGAGCCTCGGCGTCAATCTTTTGACGGCCATCACCGCCAAAATCGCAGCCGCCCTCGACGAAGACTTCGACATCGAAATTGTCGAGATGCATCACAAGCGCAAAGTTGATGCACCTTCGGGCACGGCGCTCATGCTGGGGCAGGCCGCAGCATCCGGCCGCGGTGTTGATCTCAAGGGCCGCTCGGTACGCGGCCGCGATGGACACACAGGCGAGCGCCGCCGCGGCGACATCGGCTTTGCCACGCTGCGTGGCGGCGATGTGGTGGGCGATCACACCGTCATTTTCGCAGCCGATGGCGAGCGAATCGAGATCACGCACCGGGCGAGCGATCGGAGCATTTTTGCACGTGGCGCAGTCAAGGCAGCGTTGTGGGGCCGGGACAAGTCTCCAGGTCTCTATGCCATGACCGACGTGTTGGGATTTTGAAATGTCAGCACATCAAAGACAGCAACGGACAGGCACAATGACGAATACGCTGGTGCTGGTTCGCCATGGGCAGAGCGAATGGAACAGCCGCAATCTGTTCACGGGCCGCAAAGACCCGGATCTGACCGACAAGGGGCTGATCGAAGCGCGCTGGGCCGGCCGCGTTCTCAAAGACGAAAAGCTGGTGTTTGATATCGCGTTCACGAGCGAATTGCGCCGTGCTCAGCACACGCTCGATATCATCATGTCAGAACTTGGCCAGACCGGGACACCCGTCGCCCGGCACGGCGCTCTGAACGAACGCGACTACGGCGCACTCACCGGTCTTGACAAGGACGAAGCCAAGAAGCGGTTTGGCGAAGATATGGTGCACCTCTGGAGACGCAGCTACGACGTTGCCCCACCAGGGGGCGAGAGCCTGAAAGATACGGGCGCGCGTGTGATGCCCTACTACCTGGATCACATCTTGCCGATGGTGCTGTCCGGCAAGTCCGTGATCGTGGTGGCGCACGGAAATTCTTTGCGTTCGCTCATAATGCATTTGGAAAAGCTGACCGGCGACGCCATCTGGAAGCGGGAGCTCGCGACTGCTGCCCCCGTTGTCTACCGGCTGTCTGCAACAGGCGAAGTGGAAGACAGCAAAGATCTCGTGCCATCTGAGGGCCGTGACGATGGTATGGGATGAATTGAGAGGCATCGCCGAGGGTGAAAACCAGCGCGATCGGGACAAACGGATTGGCGTTCTTATCGGCGTGCTCGCGGTTATTCTGGCGCTGAGCAGCATGGGCGGCGACAACGCCGCGTCAGACGCCAGCAACCGCAACATTGAAGCCGCCAACACCTGGTCGTTCTTTCAAGCCAAGAACATGCGGCGCCACGTTTTGCGGGTCGAAGCCGACGGGCTTGAATTGAAGCTGCTGGCTGAGCCCGGCATGCCCGCTTCCGCCAAAGTTACGATTGCCGAAAAGATCGCCAGCTACAAAGAGCAAGACCAGAAACTAACATCCGATACTGTCAGCCAAGAAGGGCTGGACGAGTTGTTTACCAAGGCCAAGGCATTGGAACAGCAACGTGACCAGTCGCTTAAACGCGGTCCATATTTTGACTACGCAAGCGCGTGCCTGCAGATTGCTATTGTTTTGGCTTCGGTTGCGATCATTTCGGGTGGAACGCTGCTGCTTGGTATCAGCGCGCTGCTGGGTCTCGCTGGCGCCGTCTTCACGTTCAATGGGTTTACATTGGTCTTGCCGTTGATCGGCTGATCATTCCGGCAACTCGAACGTGCTTTCGATTTTCGCTACGCTCTGTCCGTTGCGCAGCAATTCAGCTTTGCCGGAGTAGAGGCCTGCCGGCCACGCCGGTTTCGTCAGCTTTTTTCCAGCATACGACAGCCACGTTGCTTTGTTGCGATCAATGGGTTTGCCTTCATCGTCTGCAGAAAATCCATCGGGTCCGGTGACCGTCATTTTCACCTGATCACCGGCGCGCACATTGATGAAGCGGGCAAAGAACACCAATTGCGGGCTGGCCGCTGTTGGCGGGGCGGCCTCGTGCTGATCTTCAACCGCTCCGAGCGCCGGCAGGGTGCTTGTGAATCCCGCGCTCAAAGCCTGACCGTTTATGTAGCGGAGCATTTGCGCCGTCTCAGGCTGCCAAAGTCCCGTTGCCTGTTTGGCGTCATTCAAGCAGACGGCATTGAGCGGCTGGCCTGAAAACGGGTCGATGACGTCGCCGTTGTGGCGCACCTGAAGGTGCACATGCGCAAAATCAGCAAAACCAGAAAAGCCCGTGTCGCCCAGCCGCTGACCGCGCGCCACGGCCTCACCCGTTTTGACCGCCACGCTTCCCTTGAGCATGTGACAATATTGGGTTTCCCAGCCGCCGCCGTGGTCGATGACAACGCCGTTGCCGCATTCGCGGTCTTTGACACTATCAGCCCCGCCGGCGCGGCTGACAAAGACGTCGGTCATCCCATCGCGGACACCTTTGATTGTGCCTTCGGCAGACGCCAGAACGGCAACGTGTTTGGCCGTTTCAGCGGCTGAGAGGAGCCGGAAATCAACGCCCTTGTGGCCTTCGTAGGTGGCACTTCCGCAGGCAAAATCCTGCACATTGGGGCCCGGATCTATGTCGACGTAGCTCTGTATGAAGCAGGTTTTGCCAATCTCACAGGCGATTGGCAGCGACAGCTTGGGCGCACCCGTTATGCCGGCAGCGGGCTCGGCTGCTGCCAGTGCCGCCGCTGTTGTCAGACAGGCCAGAAACGTGAGGGTTTTGGTCACACACGAAGTCATGTAATGCACTCCTTGAGCCAGACGTGTGGGTCAGGCTGCCTCAGCTTGCGGGCATCATTCTTCCGGGCTAGTACCGCCGCCAGACGCGCGCTCACAACATTTCGCAATCTGGCAGGATCCGGCAAGATATGGCCCAGTTCAAATTCCTTCTACTCCCTGGCGACGGCATTGGCGTTGAAACCATGGCCGAGGTTGAACGCGTTATCGCGTTTTTCAACCAAGCAAAGGGCAAGGCCATCTTTGCCTGCGAGAGCGATCTGGTTGGCGGCGCAGCTTACGACAAACATGGTGCCGCCGTCACCGATGAAGCGGTAGCCAAAGCCAAAGCATCTGATGCCGTTCTCTTCGGAGCCGTCGGCGGGCCGCAGTGGGACAACGTTCCCTATGCAGTCCGGCCGGAAGCCGGCCTGTTGCGCTTGCGCAAAGATCTCGGGCTGTTCGCGAACTTGCGGCCAGCGATATGCTATCCGGCCCTGGCTGATGCCTCGTCGCTGAAGCGCGAACTGGTCGAAGGCCTCGACATCATGATCGTGCGTGAATTGACCGGCGGCGTTTACTTTGGCGAGCCTAAAGAAATCGTCACGCTGGAGAACGGCGAGAAGCGCGCGGTCGATACGCAGATCTACACGACCAGCGAGATTGAGCGCATCGCCAAGGTGGCGTTTGATCTGGCCCGCAAACGCGGCAACAAAGTGCATTCGGCTGAAAAGCGCAACGTGATGAAAACCGGCGTTCTTTGGAACGAGGTCGTAACCGCCACCCATAAATTTTATGCGCCAGACGTAAAGCTTGAGCACATTCTGGCCGACAACTGTGCCATGCAGCTGGTGCGCAACCCCAAGCAGTTCGACGTGATCGTAACCGACAACCTGTTCGGCGATGTCCTTTCAGATGAAGCGGCCATGTGCACGGGATCTCTGGGAATGTTGCCATCCGCATCGCTCGGTGCGCCCGACGCCAAGACCGGAAAACGCATGGCGCTTTATGAGCCTGTGCACGGTTCGGCACCGGATATCTCCGGCAAGGGTCTCGCCAATCCCATCGCCACTATTGCCTCGTTCGGCATGGCGCTGCGCTATTCCTGCGACATGGGTAAGGAAGCTGACTTGGTGGATGCCGCAATTGCCAAGGTGCTGGACAACGGCTTGCGCACCGGCGACATCATGCAGCCCGGCATGACCAAAGTTGGCACGTCCGAGATGGGCAAAGCGATTGTGGAGGCGTTGGGGAAGTTGGTGGGGTGATAGCTTGATTTGAGTTTGGGGACGATACGGCCACCGGTGCAGCAATCTGGGCCGGCGTGCATCTCATGACGCAGATCGCATCAATCTCCAGTCCGCTTATATCCGAGAGCGGCCAACAACACGCTGACGCGAAGGGTCATGTGCGGACGATAAGTGCTCTCGCTTCACAAACGTCGACTACGACGGCAGGAGCCTAAAGCGGATCTGACGCGCCGGCGCAGTCTGCTGGGCGAGTTGCGTGATTACGCAGGAACGTACGTCAACCTGATCGCGTTCTCGCCAATTCGATCGCTGGCCACAAGGCGGAGTGGCGGCCGGGGCCCGGCGAAAAATGGCTTGCCGTGACCAAGTACGACAGGGTGTAGGTAGAGTAGGTACTCGTCAATTAGGCCGGGCTCGGTCAGGCTCCGTGCAAGGTGTGGTCCGCCAACACCAAAATCGCCCGCGAGCTTATCCTTCAACCCGCGGATCACAGCCTCGATGTCATCTGCGACAAGGGTGGCGTTGGGGCCGACTGACGTCAAAGAGCGTGAGACGACCCATTTCGGTTGGCGACGCCATGCTGCCGCGAAGTCTTGTTCGTCCGGTGTCCACTCTGGATGGTCTTCATCCCAGTAGCGCATGACTTCGTACAGGCGACGACCGTAGACACTGCCGGTCAGGCCCCGCACTTGCTCAATGAAGTGACGAAAGAGCGTGGGATCTGGCGCAAATTTCTGGTGGTCGACATAGCCGTCCAGCGACTGGTTCATTCCGAAGACCATCTTCGCCATGTTGCAAATCTCCATCAGAGGTCCGCGAACTGAGCGGAGTTCTCATTGATCACAGTCTCATCCAACGAGCCGGGAAAGTCCGAGTCGGTTCCTGACAGCCGGGCTCGGGCGGCCCATGATGGTTCGCGATCGGGACGTTCAGTAGCTCATCGCAGTTGATGCCTGACGTCGAGGCGAGGGTCCACGTCACCAACGGCCAGCGGACCGCCTCTTGCAGGCTACCATGACCAGCCTTGTTGGACCTGACTTTTGCCGCTGCCCTGACGCGTCTTGCCCAGTTTCTTTGGCGGATTGGGCTGGTCAAAGTAGCCAAAGCCAAACAATCCGCCGTTGCCCCATGAGTTGTTGCTTGCCACGGGGACATTGACTGGAGGGACTGAAGGCCGGCGCGTTATGAAACCGCCCTGGGGCTGGTTGCTCAGCACCGCAACAAACTCTGTGCGATAATTGGTTTCGCGGCTTAGCGGCTCGTCCGAGACGATGATCGAAGACCGCGGCAGTGCGGTCGGTCCGATGCGATCGAGCACATCCTGCGGGATGATGATGCGGTCAAGCGCGCTGCTGGCATTGTCCCCATTGTCGATCGTGACCGCGCTCCAGCGAAGCTCCTCGCCGTCGCTCGCCATCGCTGTGAACACATGCGTGCCGATCGGCTGGTCAGGATTGCTGATCGTGACCGGAACCTCAACGGTCGCATCGAATACCACTCCCCCGTCCGCCCATGGCTTTTGCGTATTCCGGCGCACGTATAGCTTTTGCGCCGACCGGCTGATGTAGATCGAGACGGGCTCGAGCGCGAGCGTTGCATCGTTGGCCGCTTTGGAAGTATCGGCCTTTCTGTCCGCAGCGGTTTTGGCGGCATCCTTAGCTCTGGCTGCGGCGTCGAGCTTGGGTGCCGCATCGGCTTTCGCGGTATCGAGCTTCGTTGCCGCTTCCTCGGCTTTGAAAGCGGCCTGGAGCCCCCGATCCTCGGCACGCTCCATGGCCTCGTC
>JANNXL010000109.1:0-7939 GCA_031409575.1 Hyphomicrobium sp. | reverse complement strand
ATGATCCGCTCGGTCGAACAGCGCCGTGCCGGCAAAGGACCCAAAACGATCGCGGCACCTATTGACGGTTCGGGCTCGGCTAAGCCGGCAGGCGTGCGCGATTGGACCGTGATCAAAGGCTCTAAGTCTGTATCAGCAGCGGAATAATCGGATCATTGCCGCAGTTCCACGCGCCTGAGATGCCAACAGCCAAGTTCCCACCGCGCTGGCGGCACATGGCCGACTCGCTTAGCGTTCCTGCATGAGAGGACATGGTCCTCGTGCAGACCGGGAGACGCGGCATGTCGTTGCTGTTTAAGATCATCTATGCTGCCCACGCCAATGGCACGCACCACAAGCTGGCGCTCGATGCCCTGCACCATTTGGCGAGCCCGGATGCAGCAAAATGGACGCGCGTCTTTCTTAAGCACGCCGACGTCTACATGGAGGGCTCAAAGGCCCCCGACACTCATTTCAAAGATTTCAAAAACCACGTCCTTCATGTGCGGGATGGCTACTGGGGCGGCGCGCCGGAAAAAGCACTCAGCTGGTACGGCCATCTCGTAGACGGTCTGAAAGCGCAAGACTGGGAGCGCGCAGTTTTTGCAGCCGGCGTTCTCACACACTACGTGACCGACCCAATTCACCCCTTTCATACGGCGCAGACCGAAGCTGAAAATAACATCCATCGTGCCGTCGAATGGAGCATCAATCGCTCGTATGATTCGTTGCGCCGCGAAGCCGAGGCGAAACATTCCGGAATATCCATCGCTGCCGTGTCAGGCGATCACTGGTTGAAGGACCTCGTCTGTCAGGGTGCCGAAACATCCAACCGCAGCTACGAATTGCTGATCGCGCACTACGATATTCATCGCGGTGTGGTGGCCCCGCCGGAAGGCCTCGATGGCATCGCGCGCGCTGCTGTTTCAGAGTTGCTGATGATTGCGGCCAAGACAGTTGCCGTGGCACTCGACCATGCGTTTGCCGAAGCGGGTGTCGCGCCGCCAGAGGTCTCGCTGAGCGCCGCCACCGTTCTGGCGACGCTTAAAATTCCGCTCAAGTTCGTGACGAAGAAAATAGATCACGCGGAAACCCGGCGTCAGGTCGAGGCGATGTATGACGAGTTGAAAACCACAGGCAAAGTCGAAATCAATTTGCCGGCAGACGATCGTCAGGTTCGCGATCTCCATGCCGCCGAGGTTTTGGCGCCACGGGCTGCCAAACAGGCGGCGATCCGCGAAGCACGGTTGCCTGCATCAGGTGCGGCCACCCCCATCCAGGCGCAACCACCCGCACGCGCCCGGCCTCCTGCAGCGAAAGCTGGGACGCCAAAGCATGATGATGGCGGCGCGACGAATTCCAATGCTGCTGCTTCGAAGGCGCCGCTCGTTGCTCCGGCTTCCGCGCCTGCACCACCGCCGCAGGCCGCGTTGTCGCAACTTTCCCGCCCGTCTCGCCTGCAACTGTCGCTCAAGGATAACTTGGAAGCCGCCCCTTCCATTGGTCCCAAGATGGCCGAGCGCTTCGCTGCACTTGGCATCTCGACCGTGGGTGATTTTGTATCTCAGAATGTGAAGACCATGGCGGAGCTTCTAGCGGACCCGCGGCTCACCCCCGAACACCTGCTATCTTGGCAACATCAGTCCCGCATGGTGATGGCCATTCCTGGCCTGACGGGGACACAAGCTCAGCTGTTGACCGGCGCAGGGCTTTCAACAGCGAATGAAATTGCGGCGGCTGATCCAATTTCCTTGTCGGCCGCTGTGATGAAATTCGCTACAAGCAGCGACGGTAAGCGTATCCTGCGCGACGGCAATCCTCCGGATCTAGAAAAGATCAAAGATCTTGTTGGGTCCGCTGCACGCGCCATGGCCGCTTAGTGGATCTGTTGTTCGATGCAGCGAACGATCGCCAGCTTTGAACGCGATGAAGCCGGTGACTATGTTGCTGTGCTCGACTGCGGCCACCGCCAGCATGTGCGGCACAAGCCGCCCTTCATCGAGCGGCCTTGGGTGATCTTAGACGCGGATCGTACCACCATGATCGGCAGCCAGCTTGACTGCAAGGCATGTGACTCCCAGGAGCCCATTCGCTAATGGATCCGCTCACCCTGTTTGGTCTGATCGCTGTCACTCTGATGCTTGTGTTCTATGCGCTGGAAGACCGAGCCCCTGTTTTCACACTGGGCTTTGCAGTCGCGTGCGCGCTTGGGTCGGCGTATGGATTTCTCCAGGGAGCGTGGCCGTTTGGAGTGGTCGAAGGCATTTGGACCCTGGTGGCTCTCAAGAAATGGCACGGCCGGACGGCCCTCACTTGAACAATGGTATACTTTCCTCAGAAGAACACTTTTTGACACCCATGATAGATTTGTGCTTCCTTCCGCCGCGGTGCGGTGCTCTGAGCATTCAGTCGCCACACCTCACGGGGGGACTGACGCTGGGGAGCGTCGCCTAGTTTCCCACCGGAGCACAAAAAATTCGGGAAGAGGAATTGCACATGACCGCAAGCACATCGGGGGGCCTTGGCGGCTCCGGAGAAAATACGCTTCAACGAACTATCGATTGGAAAGGTGCGTTCTGGATTGCCAGCGGCGTGCCCGCGCTAGTGCTCATTTCCATCGGCGGCATGGGTGCAACCGCCGGCAAGGCTGCCTTTGTCGTTTGGATCATTTCCGTTTTGATGGGCTTCTTCCAGGCCTTCAGCTACGCGGAAATCGCCGGTCTGTTTCACAACAAATCAGGCGGCGCGGCCGTCTATGGAGCGGCGGCCTGGCTGCGATACTCGAAACTGATCGCGCCGTTATCGGTGTGGTGCAACTGGTTTGCGTGGACGCCGGTCCTTTCGCTTGGATGCACCATCGCCGCTGGCTATATCCTGAACGCACTTGCACCCATTCCGTCCTTTGGGCTCGAATCACCCGAGGTTCAGGCTTGGCTCAAAGATGCGGTCAACGCCGCAGCAATCGCCGGAAAATCCGCTGAAGAAGCTGGCAAGCTCGCCATCGCCGGAGCCGTTGAACTGGCAACGCCGGCCATTCGCACGGCCAAGTTTGCAAGCTTCTCGTTCTTTGGTCTCGCCAACATTGAAATTGGTGCCACGTTCTTCATTGGCGCGATTTTGATGCTCGCAACCTTCGCCATTCAGCATCGCGGCGTGCTGGGCACCGCCAATGTGCAAAAGTGGATCGGGCTCTTGGTTCTGATCCCGATGACCATCGTCGGCATCGTGCCGTTCCTTAATGGCGGGATCAACTACGACAACTATTCGCCCATCGTGCCGCCCACGGGAGACTGGAGCAACGGCGGGTGGACCTACTTCCTCGGCGCATTGTTCATCGCCGCGTGGTCGACCTACGCTTTTGAAACAGCCGTCTGCTACACGCGTGAGTTCAAGAACCCGGCCACCGATACGATCAAGGCGATCTTCTACTCAGGTCTCGTCTCCGTACTTTTGTATGCCCTTGTCGCAGCTTCGTTCCAAGGCAACTTGGGCGTAGAAGGCATGACGGCTCCGGGCATTGTTGATGGCACGGGTGTGGCTGCCGCCATGGGCAACATGGCAGGTGGCGGCAACAAGTACATCACGCACTTGCTTGAGATGATGATGATCCTCGCGCTGATCCTGGCCATCATGATGGCCATGGCAGGGTCCTCGCGCACGCTCTATCAGGGATCGGTCGATGGCTGGCTGCCGAAGTATCTCAGCCACGTCAATTCGCACGGCGCACCTACGCGCGCCATGTGGACGGACCTTGTGTTCAATCTTGGTCTTCTGACGTTTGCGGCCTCAGATGCCACCGCCTACTACCTCATTCTGGCGATCTCGAATGTGGGCTACATCATCTTCATCTTCCTCAACCTGCAGGCAACCTGGATCCACCGCATCGATAGCCCGGACATCGCACGGCCTTATCGAGCGCCGACGCTGCTGATCGCCTTCAACGCGTTTCTTGGTTTTGTGAACCTCGTCTTCATGGGAGCAGGCGCGAAGGTTTGGGGCAACGCCAACGCATTGTGGTACGGCCTCCTCTTTGCGGCCCTGATCATCCCGGTGTTCCTGTACCGGCACTATGTGCAGGACAAGGGCAAGTTCCCTGAAAGCATGCTGTCGGAACTCAATCTGTCGGGCCAGGATCTGGGCGCGCGGCGCGCAGGTATTCTACCCTACGTGACCTTATTGGTGGGTGCGGCCGTGGTCGTCGCTTCACATTACTACTTCCAGCTGCCTCCGCCGGCACCAGGCTGAGAGGGCTCTAACAGCTACGCGATGGCGGGGCCGGGCTGGCAGTGGCCCGGCCCTCTTCACATGTGCGCCGTTGCCCGTAAAATAGGCTGAAAAGTTCAACTCCACCCGTTGCGGCATCGCGATGTTGCGATATACTCAGGAGAAACAAACTTCACCTGAGAGTAAAGCAAGGCCTCGAGTTGGACCGGGTCGTGCCGGAACAGAGGCGAGCCTTTTGATGATCCTGAGGGAGATCTATGCTTAGTCCGGGAATTATCAGCAGGCCGGTCTACAAAGGGCTCGCGCCAGATGTTCACGCAAAACACAACCTCATTGCGGCCGAAGGCGAAGGTGCCGCCGCCGTGCTCGATATGGCGGCCCGCGTGCCGGAAGGCTTTTTCTCGCGGACAACAATCTTGTTCTGTGCGACCGGCTCAGCGGGCAAAGGCTACGAGGCGAAGTTGAAAGCCCTGACGCCCGCAAGCTACTGGGATTTCCCGACCATCCCCACGGCCATGTTCCGGCTCAAAGGGGCACTTGCCACAGCGAATATGGGCACACGAGTCTACGCGACTGGCACCGAGCCGTTCATGGCAAGCGTCATCCAGGAAGCTTTGCTGGCGGGCATCGATTACAAGTCTGTGATTTCAGAACACCGTGGCTCGGCGCGCCGCCGCGTCCAGTGCGTGCATTGCAAGGGCTTTACTGAGAACGTGACGGCGAGCCCCTTTGTCTGCTCGCATTGCGGCCTCCACTTATTCGTTCGCGACCACTTCTCACGGCGGCTCGCAGCCTTTCAGGGCGTGTGTGTTGATGCCGAAGCACCAGGTGAAATCCCTGCTGTGGAAGATCTCTACAAATGACCGTTTCCACTGATATTCCCGTTCGTGTTGCTGAAGTCGAGCCCGTTGCCGATGGCGTCAAGCGCTTCCGGTTTGTCGCGATGGACGGTTCGCCCTTGCCAGAGTTTTCCGGAGGTGCGCACACAGTTGTCACCATGCGGGACGGCGCGCGCGTCCGGCGAAATCCTTACTCGCTGATGGGCTCGCCTTACGATGGATCGAGCTATCAGATCAGTGTTTTGAAAACGCCGGATTCGCGTGGCGGCTCCGTTTTCATGCACGACAAGGTGAAAACTGGCTCCGAGTTGATGATCTCGCAACCAGTGAACCTATTCCCCGTCGACCGGCGCGGGCGCAAACATTTGCTGCTGGCTGGCGGCATCGGCATCACGCCGTTCATGGCGATGATGAAGCAACTTACCCGCGAAGATCTTCCTTTCGAACTCCACTACGCAAATCGTAGTGAGAGCCGGGGCGCCTTTGTCACCGCGCTGCGCGAGACCTACGGGCATCGCATTCACACCTACGTGGACGATAAGAAGCAGATGCTGCCGCTGGCGCGCCTCCTTGAAGGCCAGCCGCTCGGCACCCACCTCTATGTATGCGGGCCGGCGGGCATGATCGATTGGGTCTTGAAATCGGCACGCCTTGCCGGTTGGCCTGACGAGAATGTCCATTCAGAACGCTTCCTTGCCCCACCCAGCGGCAAGCCGTTCAATGTTGAACTCACCAGATCGAAAAAGAAGTTTGAGGTTGCTGAATTCCAAAGCGTTCTGGAGGCCGTTGAGGCGGCCGGTGTTGATGCGCCTTACTTGTGCCGTGGCGGCGCGTGCGGCATGTGCGAAACACCGGTTATCTCGTGCGAAGGAATGCTTCACCACAACGATCATTATCTCTCGGACGAAGAAAAAGCGTCTGGCAAGAAGCTGATGATTTGCGTGTCGCGCATCGACGGCACGAATTTGGTTCTCGATCTCTGACGATTGGACGCCGCGCTGCCCCCGGGCAATGGCTGGCAGGAGGAAGCATAAAATGGGCCTGATGTTCAAAAGCGAGACCTACCGGGACGACTTCACGTTCTCCAACAGCCCCGAAGCGATCCGGCGGTTCCCGTTTCCCTTCCACGAAGACAAGTACATGTACACGGTGAACATCGAGCCGCATGTGCCCGGCCCGAAAGGCTCGGCGTATGAGTTCCCGATAGATATTGACGAACATTATTTGTCGGACATGCGCGACCGGGCCATGGTGCTGCGCGATGATCCGCTGCGCTGCCAGGCCCTGCCGCACATGCTGACGGCCGAGTGGGACTTGCTTGAACTGCTGATGACCAGCATGGCGCGCGACTATCCCGAGCATTTCTCACTCACGCGCAACGGAGACAACTGGCACTGGATCAACAGGCCGATGGCCATCGACCAGACGTTCATCTTCGGCGACATTGCCACACTGCCCTGCCGCCCGATGGAGTACGTGACCCGGCAATGCCAGGGCGATTTCAATCTGCTCGATCAGCGCGACAATGATTTGTGGATGGACGCGGGCATTGTCACCTCGCAAGCTGACTGGTCATTAGACTTTGACGTCGGCATGAGCTTCAAGGAATGGCACGCACCAGTCCCCATGGCGCATGAGCGCGGCGTGTTCGACCGGGCGCTGAAGTTCCTTCTGAATCTTCAGCAAGGGCGCCCCGTCCGCCGCCTGAACTGGACGATGACCATCAATCCGCGCCTCGATACCAGCCCCGAGACCTATCACAAGTGGGGCACGGACCGCGCCACCGTCACGCCGGAGAATGTCGGCAACAAGGTACATTTGCGTGTGGAATTGCAGGGCCTGTGGCGTCTGCCGCGCTCGAACGCCATTGTGTTTTCAATTCGTGCGTATCTGATAAAAATGGATGAACTGGTGACGGTGCCCAAGTGGGGCCGCCGCTTCCATCGCGTGCTCAAAACGCTCCCCGACCCCATCGCCGACTACAAAGGTCTCACCCGCTACCGGCCCACGACAATTGACTGGCTTTCCAAGTACGATGACGGTGCGCCCACATCGCCAGGTTGCTGGCCAGAATAACTCACTCAACTGCACGCGGCATGTTTCAAGCAACAGGGGAACAACAATGCAAGGTAGAGTAGCCATCATCGGAGCCGGCCCCAGCGGCTTGGCGGCATTGCGCGCGTTTGAAAGCGCCCGGCGCAAGGGAGCCGATATCCCTGAGGTCATCTGCTACGAAAAGCAAAGCGACTATGGCGGCCTGTGGAATTACACGTGGCGCACGGGGCTCGACGAGTACGGCGAACCCGTTCACGGCAGCATGTACCGCTATCTCTGGTCGAACGGCCCCAAAGAGTGCCTCGAGTTTGCCGACTACGGCTTCGAGGAACACTTCGGCCGCGCCATCCCGTCCTATCCCCCCCGTGCGGTGCTGCACGACTACATCAAGGGCCGCATCGAGAAGAGCGGTGTGACCTCATACATCAAACTCAATCATGCCGTTCGCGGGGTCACATTCAACGACGACACGGGCAAGTTCCAGGTCACAGTTAAGGACCTCAAGGCCGACGAAGTGACGACCTCTGAATTCGACTACGTCATTGTATCGAGCGGTCACTTCTCGACTCCCAACGTGCCCGATTTTCCAGGCATCAAGATGTTCCCCGGCCGTGTCATGCACGCGCACGACTTCCGCTCGGCCGACGAGTTCGCCGGCAAGAACGTGTTGCTCATCGGGGCCAGTTATTCGGCGGAAGACATCGGGATTCAGTGCCACAAGTACGGTGCCAAGTCGGTCACCTTCAGCTGGCGCACCAAACCGATGGGCTTCAACTGGCCGGAGAGCTGCGCGGAAGTTCCCCTTCTGACAAAGCTCGACGGCAAGATCGCGCACTTCAAAG
>JANNXL010000108.1:0-8576 GCA_031409575.1 Hyphomicrobium sp. | reverse complement strand
CCGTCTTTGTAATCGCGCAGCGAGACAGCCTGGAAGGCGTCTTCCTCGCAATCGAACACGCGAGCGGGCCCGCGGAAATCCAGCTTCTTCATACCGGCGACCTTTACGATCGCCCCCTCTGGCGCCAGCGAGCCTTTGAGCCCGACAACGCCGCCAGTGGGAGATATGGGATTGGAAACCGGGAAAACAACCTTCTGATTTGTATTGAACTTCACGTTTTCGAGATTTTGCTCGATTGTTTTGCCGGTGACTGTCAGGCAGTCGCCATGCAGGAAGCCGCCTTCAAGCAGCGCCTTCATGATTTGGGGAACCCCGCCAATGTCGAACACGTCTTTGGCGATGTATTTGCCGCCGGGCTTCAAGTCAGCGATGTAGGGCGTGCGCCTGAAGATCTCCGCAACGTCGAACAGATCGAGGTCGAGGCCCATTTCGTGCGCCATGGCCGGCAGATGCAAAGCGGCATTCGTCGAGCCGCCGGTTGCCGCCACGATGGTGGCCGCATTCTCGAAGGCCTTGCGGCTGCAGATTTCGCGCGGACGGATACCATCGGCCAAGAGCCGCATAACCGCGCGGCCGCTTTCCAGCGCGTAGTGATCGCGGCTGAGATCGGGCGCGGGAGCGCCAGCCGATCCCGGTAAGGCTAGCCCAATGGCTTCGGACACGCACGCCATGGTGTTGGCTGTAAACTGTCCGCCGCAGGAGCCCGCTGAGGGGCATGCGACCATTTCGAGATCATGCAGTTCCTGGGTCGTCATGCGGCCAGCCGAATGCATGCCGACGCCTTCGAACACATCGACGACGGTGACATCGCGGCCTTTGTAGCGGCCCGGCAAAATCGAACCGCCATACATGAAAACAGACGGCACGTTTAACCGCAGCATCGACATCATGATGCCGGGCAAAGATTTATCGCAGCCGGCAATGCCGACGAGAGCATCGTAGCAGTGGCCACGCATCGTCAGTTCAATGGAATCCGCAATCACTTCGCGCGACACCAGCGACGACTTCATGCCCTGGTGTCCCATGGCGATGCCGTCCGTGACTGTGATGGTGCAGAACTCACGTGGCGTGCCGCCCGCCGCGTCGACGCCCTTCTTAGCGGACTGCGCCTGACGCATAAGCGAAATGTTGCAAGGAGCCGCTTCGTTCCAGCAGGTCGCCACGCCGACAAACGGACGGTTGATTTGCTCTTCGGTCAGTCCCATTGCGTAATAGTATGAACGGTGCGGCGCGCGCGCCGCTCCCTGCGTCACGTGACGGCTGGGCAATTTCGATTTGTCGAACGTCTTGGCGTCCATTGCTTTTGTTTTCTCTTCTGCGTTTCTTGTTCGTTATTTCGTTGTGAGTTTGGTTGCCGCAAAGCCCACCTGGAGCACGCGCAAAACGATGCGCAGCCACAACCAAATGTCCGTCCAAACGAACCGCCCTTAGCACCTCTAACAATCTAGAGATGATGCGGGTTTGTGGCTCAAAAGAGGCATATTTCAGAAGGGCTTGTTGCGGTTAAGCAACAATTAACACCTGTGTCTTGGTTGTTGGTTTCTATGAGGACGTCTGTCACCTGATCGCCACATCGTCTGCCCTCGGCGCGGCGTTCAAAGATCAACGCGCTGCGGGAGAATGATTAAGCACCGACTTCGACCACGCGAAGGCTCAATCCGGGCGGCTCGGAGGCTCTGTTGAGTGGTTTTCAAGTCTGCATTGCTGGCAGTCACACCTGCCAAGGACTTCGGGAATGCCGGATTTATTGCAATAACGCCGGGAACAGCCCGCAAATCTGTCTTTGTTATAATTTAGCCCGGTGCGGGTAAGGTTGCCCTACATCACCAGGAAGTATGAGGGATTGATGCTCGACCAGGACCACACGTACGCCCCGCCGTCGCCGTCGCGTTCGCCGCTGCATCTGTCGTGGCTTCAGCCGCCGGGTATGCTGGCGCTGTCATTCATTAACTTTGCACTGCGATTTGTGACGTTGGGCATCTATTCGTTCTGGGGCAAAACGGAAGTGCGCCGCCGCATCTGGTCGGCGATCCGCATCGAAGGCGAGCCTTTGCAGTACACGGGCACGGGCAAGGAACTGTTTCTGGGCTTTCTCGTCATCTTCGGACTCGTACTGCTGCCCATTTCGCTGACCTCATTTGGTGTCGCGGTGTTCTTCGGGCCGGAGTCTGCTGCCTACACGATTTACTCACTGCTGCTGTATCCGCTTATTTTCATCTTGATCGGCATTGGCATCTATCGCGCCCAGCGCTATCGCCTGTCGCGCACGACGTGGCGCGGCATCCGTGGCAACCTCGTGGGCAGCGACGTGAACTACGCCTGGACGTATTTTTGGACTGCACTGCTGATTCCGCTGACGCTCGGCTGGATCACGCCTTGGCGTGCAACGCGCCTGCAGAAAATCATTACGCAGGATATGCGCTTTGGAGACAGGGCGTTCTCGTTCGATGCCGAACCGGGGCAGCTCTACAAAAGTTTCGCAGTTCTGTGGCTCACTGTATTGATGATCGGGGCAATCGCATTTGGTGTGATCGGGTTCAATATTGATCTGTCGATGTTTAACCCGGAATCGCTCGCGAAAGACGAAGCCGGCGGGATGCATGCGGCGAAGTTTGTTGCCATCATCTACGCGACGCTGACGGTCGCGTTTTTCTTCTACTATCTGATCTCTGCTTGGTTTCGCTCGAAAGTCATCAATCACTTTGCAGCCCACACACACTTTCAAGGTGCAACCTTCCGCTCGTCGGTCACGGGCCTGGGTCTTGTGCGTGTCGCTGTTGGCAACTTCTTACTCAACATGGCCGGTTGGACCATCGCACTTACAATCTTTGCCGTGATTTTCATTCCGATCTCCATGCTTGCGAAGGGCAGTGTTTCTGTCGAAGACGTCGAAGGCCTGCGCACAGTCGCCATCGCACTTGGCCTTGTGGTACTGGTAGCGGCGTCCGGCCTTTTCGCCCCCATTGTTCAGACGCGAAACTGGCGTTATCTCGTGCAAAATCTGGGCATCAGCGGCACAGTTCCGCTGGGCGAAATTGCCCAGGGCGAGGCACAGCGGCTGTCGCGCGGCGAGGGGTTGGCACAGGCATTTGACATCGATGGCTTCTGAGACTCACTCGAACGCTGTGTTTTATGGCCGCTACAGCGACGGCAAAACCGCGGCGGCGTCTGATGCGGAGTTGCGCTTTGCAGCCAAGGGCATCGAGATCAAGCTGCCGTCGCGTTCCATCCCGCTGCTCTGGCCGTACGACTCCTTGACCACGGCGGAACCGCTCAGCGAATACGCCATCGATGCTTTGCTTGGCAGCAGCACGTCGCCAGGTGCCTCGCTGTTTGCCACCGAAGGCACATTTGCGCGCCGCCTCGCCACTCGGGCACCGCATCTCACCGCCAAGGCTCAACGATGGCGCAACGCGCGGCCTTGGATTGCTGTAACCTGCCTGATTGCTGCGATTGGCGTCGCCATATCGGTTCTGCATCTGTCGCCGTCGCATGCCGTTGCAACGATGCTGCCAGATAAGGCGCGCTCCAAGCTCGGCGACCACGTCATCAAGTCCATGACGGGCGAGCGGCGCGTGTGCGACGACCCCAAAGGCGTGGCGGCTCTCAAGCGCTTAACTGACAAACTCTCCAAAGCCTCTGGCAGCAGCGCAGACTTCAACGTGACGGTTGTCGATTGGGGTCTGCTGAATGCGTTTGCCGTGCCCGGCGAGCGGATCATCACCACGCGCAAATTGATTGCCAAGGCCCAGGGACCCGACGAGGTGGCGGGTGTTCTCGCTCACGAGATGGGGCATGGCCTTGAAATGCACCCGGAAACGGGCATCGTTCGCGCGATCGGATTATCGGCGGCCATTGAACTCATGATGGGCGGATCGGGTGGAACGCTGGCCAACATCGGCGTGGCACTGGCAACGCTCTCCTACTCGCGCGAAGCAGAACGCGAAGCCGACGACCACGCCTTGCGCATCATGAAAAATGCCGGCATAGCGCCGGCCGGCTTTGCTGCCTTTTTCAAGCGCATGAAGGAAAACGAAATCGCAATGGGCGACGATGGCACGCGGCGCGCCATCGACATGGTCAGCACGCACCCTAACACCGCCGAGCGCATCGCCAAGATCGAGTCTCAAGTTGCTTACCCCACCAAGCCGAGCCTTTCGATCGATGACTGGGAAGCTCTGAAGGGCATCTGCGGCGCAGCCCAGCCTGGGACCGGCGAAGATGGCGACGGGCAAGATGATGCGCCGTCACCGGTGCCCAAAGAGAAGTCAAAGAAAGATAATAAGCCCAAGCCAGCCCGCGATATCTGACACCGTCACTTGGTGCCCTCCGAGAATTAGCTGTGCTGCTACCGAACAGGCTCAGGGCAGCCCTTGCCACAGTGTGGCCAGAAGTAGACCTCATGACCTTGGTTGACAACGATGACTGGCCGTTCACGTTGACCGTGCGCCGACATTTGTTGAAACGAGAGACGCAGGTGACATGCGACGGCCATTTCTAACTCTTCCAATTCTCGCGCTGCTGGCGGCACCGGCCATCTACGTAGCCGTGCCGTTTTGGACGGCGTGGTCCATCCGCGAAGCGGTCAAATCCGGCGACAGCGCCTATCTGGCGCGCAAGATCGATTTTGCCGGCGTACGCGAAACGCTGCGCCCGTCTCTGGCACAGGTGGCGCTTGATATGCCAGATCCCGCGATGGGCGATGCGGCCCCCAAGCCCGGCTTGTGGAAGCGCATTAAAGCCTACTGGGGCCAGGGTGCCATCGATCAGTTTGTCGAGAGTTACGTGACACCCGAAGGCCTGCCGCAGATGTTCGCTTGGCGCAAAACCTACCGCGAGATTGCAGGCACGGTTGATCCCAATGCGCCACCGCCTTCGTTTCGCACGCGCTTTACGAAATTCTGGTCGCGGCTGAAGCGCGCCGAATTCAAATCAATGACCGCGATGGAATTCGAAATGCGCGATCAATATGACGCGAGCCGGTCGCACGTCGGCCTGCTGGAACTCACGGGTCCGGCGTGGCGCCTCGATTGGAAACTGACCGAGTTGCGGGTGCGCATGGCGTCAGCTGAAACGGCACTCCCGGTGATTGAGAACAACGCGTCGCTTACGACGGACAGATAATACCTGTGCCGCAGGTGGAGTTAGCGGCCTTCCGCCCCAACCCAACCTACGAAAAGCTCGTCCCACTCACGCTGGGAACCGTGCCCCTATATCCCGGAACGAGGTTTTGATGCGCCGCACGGTGCCGGTGCGCGAGCGCATGACAACGGTTTCGGTTTCCGCAAAATCGCCGCGAAAGCGCACGCCGTCGAGCAGTGAGCCGTCGGTGACGCCAGTGGCCGAGAACATCACGTCTGCCGACGCCATGTCTTCCAAGCGGAAAATGCGATTGAGATCTGGAATGCCCATGGCTGCTGCGCGCTCAACTTCTTCCCTATTTGACGCCCTCAAGCGCCCCTGGATCTGCCCGCCGATACAGCGCAGGGCCGCAGCCGCGAGAACGCCTTCCGGCGCGCCGCCAGAGCCAAGATAAATATCAATGCCGGTTTCCTTCGCGTCCGTCGTCCAGATCACGCCAGCGATGTCACCATCAGGAATGAGGCGCACAGCGGCACCCGCTTCGCGAACAGCCTGTATGATCTCGGCATGGCGCGGGCGATCCAAAATGCACGCTGTGATTTCCGACACTGGCACGCCCTTGGCTTTGGCGAGTGCGCGGATGTTGTCGCCGTGGCTTTGATCCAGGTGCACCACGTTATCGGGATAACCCGGACCAATCGCGATCTTGTCCATGTACATATCGGGCGCGTGCAACAGCCCGCCGCGCTCGGAGATGGCGAGCACCGCCAGCGCGTTCGGCATCGACTTGGCACAAATGGTGGTGCCTTCAAGCGGGTCCACCGCGATGTCGACGGCCGGGCCTTTGCCTGACCCTACTTTTTCGCCGATATAGAGCATGGGCGCTTCGTCCATCTCGCCTTCACCGATAACAACGGTGCCATCAATGGAAAGACTGGCGAGTTCGCGGCGCATGGCATCGACGGCGGCCTTGTCGGCCGCTTTCTCGTTGCCCCGGCCGCGCAGACGCGCCGCTGCAATAGCTGCCGCTTCTGTAACCCGCGCGACTTCCAAAACCAAAACCCGGTCGAGCCCGGTTATCCGGTCCTCGCTCATAGCAATCCCTCCGTCAGGTCCCCCGCCCACCCCGGGTCAGGAACACAGGTCCTCTAGAAACTTTCGATCCTGATCATTTGCGGCCGCTCGGCGACCTTGCCGTCGGCTTCGATGGCATCAAGCGCCTTGCGAATGTTTTCTTCCGTCGTTTCATGCGTGATGAGTATGACGGGAGCTGCGGTCTCCGACGCCGGGCGTTCGTCACCGGTGGCCGCGGTCTGCGGGCGACGCTGCACAATACTCTCAAGCGAGACGTTTCTGTCGGCCATGCGCTTTGTAATCGACGCCATCGCACCTGGGCGGTCGAGCACCGACAAACGAACATAATATCCGCCGTGATGAGCGGCAATCTTGGCGCGTTTGAACGGTGTCAGTTGTGCGACAGGCCGCAAGAACGGCGGCAGCACCAGGCCGCGCGCTACGTCGATGATGTCGCTTGCAACCGCCGATGCGGTCGGCTGAGCGCCGGCCCCCGGCCCCACGAGCAGCAGCGAACCCGAAAAATCCCCTTCAATAGCAACGCAGTTGGTCACACCGGAGACACGCGCGATGGTGGAGTCTTCCGGCACCATCGTCGGGTGGACGCGGACCTCGATGCCCGACGGCGTGCGCTCGGCAATGCCCAACAGCTTGATGCGATAGCCGAGGCTGGCAGCGGCCTCAATATCAGCCGAGGTGATGGTTTGAATGCCTTCGACATGAAGTTGATCGAACGGCACCCGCATACCAAACGCAAGGCTCGTGAGCAGAGAGAGCTTATGCGCGGCATCAAACCCGCCGATGTCAAACGTCGGGTCCGCCTCGGCATAGCCTTTCGCCTGAGCGTCTTTGAGAGCGTCGGCGAACGCCAGCTTGTCGTCCTGCATGCGGGTCAGCATATAGTTGCAGGTGCCGTTCAAGATGCCGTAGACGCGGCGCACCTCGTTGGCGGCAAGCGCTTCACGCAGCGTCTTGATGACCGGGATCCCGCCAGCCACGGCCGCTTCGAAGTTCAACGCTACTCCGTTCTTTTCGGCAATTTTAGCAAGTTCAATACCGTGTTTGGCGAGCAGCGCTTTGTTGGCCGTCACCACGTGCTTCTTGGCTTTGAGGGCCGCTTCAACGGCCTCGCGCGCAATGCCTTCGTCGCCGCCGATCAATTCAACGAAACAGTCAATGGAAGGATCGGCCGCAAGCTCAACGGCATTGTCAAACCAGCGAATGCCATCGAGTGCGGTGCCGCGCGGCTTGCCCCGCACACGCGCCGAGACGCCCACGACGTTGATCTCGCGCTGCAGCGTTTCGCTTAAGCGGGGACCGTGCGACTCCAAGAGCTGCAGCAGGCCTGCACCCACCGTTCCAAGTCCAGCGACGCCAAGTTTCAAAGGTTCATTCATGGGAGTGCCGGACGCTTTTCGTTAAAGTTTGGCGGCTTTCTTCGTGTCGGCCGGCTTTTGCGATTTGGTGTTCTGGGCATCTGCGAAAAGTTTCTTGACCGAGCGCGCCGCCTGCCGGATGCGATGCTCGTTCTCAACAAGGGCGATGCGCACGAACCCTTCGCCAAGCTCTCCGAACCCAAGACCAGGCGACACAGCAAGGTCCGCCTTCTCGATCAAAAGTTTTGCAAACTCAACGGATCCCCCAGAACGGAACGGTTCTGGAATCGGGCACCAGGCAAACATCGTGGCGGGCGGAGGAGGAATGCTCCAGCCGGCGCGCTCGAAGCTTTCGACGAGGCAGTCACGCCGCGCTTTGTAAATTTGGCGTATCTCGTCCACGCACTCTTGCGGGCCATTGAGTGCCGCGGCCGCTGCCACCTGTATGGGCGTGAAGGCGCCGTAGTCGAGATATGATTTCACCCGCGCCAAGGCACCAATGAGCCGCTCGTTGCCGACCGCAAAGCCCATGCGCCAGCCGGGCATATTGTAGGTTTTCGACATCGACGTGAACTCAACCGTCACATCCATGGCGCCGGGCACCTGCAAAACGGACGGCGGCGGATTGCCGTCGAAATAAAGCTCGGCATAGGCGATGTCAGACAAAATTATGAGGTTCAGTTTCTTGGCGAGCACCACGGCGTCCTTGTAGAACTCAAGATCCGCCACCATCGCTGTCGGGTTCGATGGATACGACAGGATCATCGCCAGGGGCTTCGGGATCGAGTGCTTCACCGCGTGCTCAACGGCGCGCAGGAACTCCTCGCCCGTCCCGGCTGGAACATGGCGCATATTGGCGCCCGCGATGATAAATCCGAACTCGTGAATGGGATACGTGGGATTGGGCACGATGATCACATCGCCCGGCGCGGTGATCGCCTGCGCCATGTTGGCGAAACCTTCCTTCGACCCCAGTGTTGCCACCACCTGAGTTTCGGGATCGAGCTTCACGCCAAAGCGCCGCTCATAGTACGCCGCTTGCGC
>JANNXL010000107.1:0-14281 GCA_031409575.1 Hyphomicrobium sp. | reverse complement strand
GTGCCTTGATAGAGCGCTTGCGTAAAAATCCACGATGCGGGGATTCCGCAGTGGCGATAGGTGAACTTCATATCGGCTAGCGACAGTTCGTGAATTGTGCCTTGCCGGTCTACTGCGCGCGCGCCAACCAGCACGTCCTTTGTTTCGCTGCCATGGGCACCGGCATTCATGCGCAAAGCGCCGCCGATGGACCCAGGGATGCCGCGATAAAACGCCAGTCCGGAAATTCCCGCTTCAGCCGCGGCGCGGGCCACTTTCACGTCAGGCACGGCAGCACCTGCGCGAACGCGATGATCCGGTTCAATTTTGATGTCGCCAAATCCGCGCGCCAGCCGGATGACGACGCCCGGCACGCCGCCGTCACGTACAAGCAGGTTTGAACCGAGACCGATGACGTAGATACTGACATCGGGCGTAAGACTTTTGAGAAAATAGGCGAGATCGGCTTCGTCAGCGGGCGTGAATAGCACTTGCGCTGCACCGCCTGCGCGAAACCACGTGATCTCAGACAACGGCGCATTCGCCAGCAGCCGCCCGCGCAGGTTCGGCATTGCGGCGCGAAGGTCGCCTGTTAGGTCAGCAAAGCTCACATCGCGCCTCCGGCACGGCGCGGCTCCTCAACTGCCAGCCACTCGGGCAGCGCCTGCGCCCATTCGGTCGAGACGCCGGCACCCAGGCAGATCACCATATCGCCCGGGCGGCCGTAGCGGCGAATGAGCGGCACCACATCGCGCGCATCATTGACCGACGTGACAGCAGCGTGACCAGTTGAGCGAACGCCTTCGGCGAGCGAGTGTTGATCGATGCCGTTGATCGGCGGCTCACCGGCCGAATAGAGCGGTGCCACGATCACGCTATCAGCATGTTTGAAGCAGGCGCAGAACTCGCCGAACAGATCACGGACGCGGGTGTAGCGATGCGGTTCCATGACGGCAATCACGCGCCCCTTGGAGCCGGCCTTTGCGGCGGCGAGCACGGCGGCAATTTCCGCCGGGTGATGGCCGTAGTCGTCAAAAATCTGAATGCCATTCCAAGAGCCGGTCGGCTGAAAGCGGCGCTTTACACCGGAGAATGCCGCAAGCCCGGCGCGGATGACGTCGTCACTCAGGCCAGCCTCACTGGCAACAGCAATGGCCGCAAGCGCATTCAGCGCATTGTGCTGGCCGGGCATCGGCACGCGCCAGCCAGCGATGAGCCGCGCACCACCTCGCACGCGATGGCCGAGTTGCGCGTCGAAGATGGTCGTGAAGCCGTCCTGGCGCACATTGAGCAAGCGCAGGTCTGCGCCTTCGCGAGTGCCATAGGTCAGCAACCGGCGGCCATCACGGCGAAGGTCAAGCCGCTCGATCATGTCGCGCACGACGGGATGATCAACGCAGGTGACGGCAAGGCCATAAAATGGAATGTTTTTGTAGAACGCTTCAAACTCGCGATGCATATTCTCGACGGTTTTGAAATAGTCGAGATGCTCGGGATCGATATTGGTGACAATGCCAATCTCGGTCGGCAGCTTGACGAACGTGCCGTCGCTCTCGTCGGCCTCGACGATCATCCACTTGCCTTGACCGAGCCGCGCGTTCGAGCCCCAGGCGTTGATGATACCGCCGGTGATGACTGTCGGATCGAGTTTGGCGTGCTCAAAAATGGTGCTGATCAGCGATGTCGTCGTGGTCTTGCCGTGCGTTCCCGTCACCGACACGGTCGAATAGAGCCGCATCAGTTCGGCCAGCATTTCGGCGCGGCGCACAACGGTGAGCCCCTTAGCGCGGGCAGCTTCAAGTTCCGGATTGCCGGCTTTAACGGCCGTCGAAATCACGACTTGGCGCGCGCCGACCAAATTGATGGCATCGTGCCCGATGAAAACGCGCACACCTTTGGCGCGCAGCCGGCGCACGTTGGCCGAGTCCTTCTGGTCGCTGCCTTGAACGGAAAATCCTTTGGCGAGCAGGATCTCGGCGATGGCACTCATTCCGATACCGCCGATACCGATGATATGGAATGTCCCGATGTCGCGGGGAATTTGCATGGTCGGTTCCTGCTCTATGTGCCGGGTACTTAGCTTCCCGCCAGCGGCGAGGACCCAACCCCTAATTATGCCGGTCGTGAGAGTTCTTCTACCAAATCAGCCAATCGCGCCACCGCATCCGGCCGGCTGGCCGCTTTGGCCGCAGCCGCGGCACGTGCCAGTCGCTGCGGATTTTGAACAAGGCCCGCTATTTCGCCAGCCAAGCGTTCCGGCGAAAGACTTTTCTGTTCGATACACCAAGCGCCGCCTGATTCGGCAAGCCGGGTCGCGTTCTGCAGCTGATCATTGTCGAGCGCGTGTGGCAGAGGCACCAGGATGGACGGCCGCCCGAGCACGGCGAGTTCCGCCACCGACGACGCGCCCGCGCGCGCAATCACGAGGTGGCTTGCCGACATGCGGGCCGGCAGGTCTTTGAAGAACGGTGCCACTTCAGCCTTGATGCCGCCGGCCGCGTACTGCGCGGCGACCGCCTCAGCATCTTCGTCGCGCGCTTGCTGCACCACCGAAATGCGGGAGCGCAGGGCTTCGGGCAAAAGCTGCAAGGCGGGGGGGACAACTTCGGAAAAATAGCGTGCACCCTGGCTGCCGCCAAATACCACCAGCGAGATGGGTCCGGTGCTCCCGGGTGCCCCGTAGGGTCTGGCGGCTTCGGCAATGACGACAGCGCGCACAGGATTGCCGGTGAAGCGGCACTTGGCACTTAGAGACTCGTCAACAAACTTGGTGCGTTCAAACGATGTGGCGATGGCCGTCATGTATTTGGCGAGCCAGCGGTTGGCACGGCCGAGCACCGCGTTCTGCTCGTGCAACGCCGTTGGTATTTTGAACATGCGCGCGGCCACTAGCGGCGGGAAGCTCGGGTAGCCGCCGAAGCCCACCACAACCACAGGCTTGAGTGACTTGAGCAAGCGGCGCGCTTCCATCACACCGCGTGACAGCGTGAGACCCGTCTTGGCGATTTCGATAGGTGATTTGCTGGCGAGCGTTGAAGACGGCAGCCGGTGCACGGCGCGCGCGGGAAACCCGGTGCCATAGCGATCGCCGCGCATGTCGGTCGCCAGTTCCACGGCATAGCCGCGCCGCCCCAGCTCTTCAGCTAGCGCGAAGGCTGGAAAAAGGTGTCCGCCCGTGCCACCGGCTGCCAGCAAGATCGATCGGGGGCTGCCGGTCACGTCGTCTCCAGGTTTGCGAGGGGTCTTAAAGTTGAACGTCCAACTGATGGGAAACCAATCAGGACTTTTTGAGGCGGCTAAGCTGCTTCATTGGGGCGCTCACATACTAGGCTCGTTGGGCCTCTGACGCGCCAGGGCCAGGGCCATGCCGAGCGTCAGCGAGACGGCAAGCATAGACGACCCGCCCGCAGAAATGAAGGGCAGTGTCATGCCTTTAGCCGGAAGGAGGCCCACGTTAACACCCATATTGATCAGGGCCTGGACGCCAAACAACAGTGCAAGACCTACAAGTGCGAGTCGAACACCGGCGTCGGGCTCCCGGCTTGCACGGATCAAAAGCCGGAACACGATGAAGGCAAACAGCGCCAACAGCGCCAGACACGCCAGTATGCCGTATTCCTCGGCGACGACCGCGAAAATGAAATCGGTGTGGGCGTCAGGCAGCACCGCCTTGATCGTACCTTCACCGGGACCACGGCCCAGAAATCCGCCCGCTGAAAACGACTGCATGGCGCGATCCACCTGGCTCAAATCCCCTGGCAGCGGATTGAGAAACCGGTCGATACGAAACCGGACATGCGAAAAAGCCTGATAAGAGCCGAACACACCGGCCGCACCCGCCACAGCAATGAGACCGGCGCGCCAAATCGGCTGGCCGGAGGCAAAGAACAGCGCCGTCCAAACCGCAAGCACCAGCAGCGTCTGGCCGACATCGGGTTGCGACACCAGCAATCCTGCGAGCAGCACCACCAGCGCAACAGCCAGAGGCAGGGCTGGCATACTGGGCCGGTCGCGAGCCTCCGCCAGCAGCCACGCCGATAAAACCACGAACGCGGGCTTGGCAAACTCTGACGGTTGCAGCGAATGACCGGCAACCGATATCCAGCGCCGCGCGCCGTTAAGCTCGGTGCCATAGAAATGCACGAACACCAATCCGGCGAGTGCGGCAGCAAACACCGCCAAAGCAAGGCGGCGCACGGCGCGCGGGTCGAGCAGCGACACCATCACCATCAGTGCCAGCCCCGCGGCCGCAAACACCGCATGACGGCTGACGAAATAGTAGGCCGGAAGCCCGGCCCGCAGCGCCACAGACGGGCTTGCGGCCAGCGAAAGCACAAGGCCCACACCAGCCAGGATCAAGATCGCCATCAGCAGCACGAAGTCAGTTGTGAACCACCATTCTGTCAGGCGGCTTTTGTCGGCTCGGCTGAATCTCATGGCGCGGCCCGCCGGGTCATTGAGGACGCCTCAGCGCCACCCCCGGAAGGGCCTCGACCAGCTTACGGAAGTGGTCGCCGCGCTGTTCAAAATTTTTGTACTGGTCGTATGACGCGCAGGCAGGCGACAGCAGCACGACAGCGCCAGCGGCGGTTTCAGCGCTTGCATCTTTCGTTGCGGCAGCGACGGCCGCTTCAAGCGTTCCGCATTTTTCAAACGGCACAGTTTGTCCGATCTGGCTGGCGAAATCGTTCGAGGCTTCGCCAATCAGGTACGTTTTCACGACGCGCGGAAAGTAAGGCTGAAGCGGAGCAATCCCACCGTCTTTGGCTTTGCCGCCGGCAATCCAATAGATCCCGCCCGGCCACGAGGTGAGTGCTTTTTCCGTGCTGCCGGCGTTGGTCGCCTTGCTGTCGTTGATATACAGAACGTGCCCCACACGGCCGATTTCTTCCATGCGGTGGGCTAAGCCCGGAAACGTCGTGTAGGCTTCGGGATAGACCGACGGGCGGACGTGATCCCACGTGGCAGCGAACGCCGCAACGGCGTTCTGCGCATTGTGGCGGCCGCGCAGGCTGCCAATGCCATGCAGGCTGACAACCCGGACGCGGCCATCAAAGCGCGTGTCAAAACAGACGAACTCATCATCCATGCCATACTCGTGAATGCCTGGCAGGCCGGTGCGGACGCGGCGTACAATCTTACCGGCGGATTCGAGGCGTTGAGCGATACCGGCGCAGATCTCATCTTCCATGCCGATCACGGCGACATCGGATGCCGCCGCCAGGCGTTCTTTGACCGCCGCGTAGTTTTCCAGCGTGCCGTGGCGGTCGAGGTGGTCGGGCGTGACATTCAAGAGGATGCCGACCGATGGCTTGAGGCTTGGCGTCAGATCGATTTGGAACGACGACATTTCAATCACATGCGTGCGGCTGTGAGACGGCGGTTCAAGTGTGAGAATAGCACGGCCGATATTGCCGCCCATCTGTGCGTCCAAACCCGCCGATTTGAATATATGTGCGATCAGCGCCGTGGTGGTGGATTTGCCGTTGGTGCCGGTGATGGCGATGAACGGCGCATCGGGGCACGTGGCCGCGCGCTCGCGGCAGAACAGTTCGACGTCACCGATGACTTCGACGCCGGCGGCGCGCGCGCGTTCAACCGTCCAGTGGGGTTGCGGGTGCGTGAGAGGCACGCCCGGCGTCAGGACAAGTGCTGCAAACTGCGACCAGTCCGCCGTGCTGAGATCGGCGATGGGAACGCCCGCGGTTGCGGCCGCCGCCCTGCCAGCTTCACTGTCGTCCCAAGCAGCTACGGTGGCTCCGCCCGCCACAAGGGCTGCAACCGTGGCATTGCCCGATGCGCCAAGGCCAAACACGGCGACGGTTTTGCCAGCAAATGTGGTGATGCGAATCATGACGGGAAGCCTAACCCAGTTAGGCCGTACGCCACAGATGCTGAGACGGCGGGCATAGCGCGCCTTAGCGCAGTTTGAGCGTGGCGAGACCGATCAGCGCAAGGATCACCGAGATGATCCAGAAGCGCACGACCACAGTGCTCTCCTGCCAGCCCTTTTGTTCGAAATGGTGATGCAGCGGCGCCATGCGGAACACGCGCTTTCCGGTCAATTTGAACGAAGCAACTTGGATGATGACCGACATCGCTTCCAGAACAAAGAGGCCGCCGACAATGGCTAAAACGAGTTCATGCTTGGTCGCCACTGCGATCGAACCGAGCGCTCCACCCAATGCCAGCGATCCGGTATCGCCCATAAAGATCATCGCGGGCGGCGCATTGAACCACAAGAAACCGAGCCCCGCTCCGATCAGCGCCCCGCACATGACAGCGAGTTCGCCTGTTCCTTGCACGTAATGAACTTGCAGGTAGGTTGCGAATTTGATGTTGCCGACAAGATAAGCAATCAACCCGAACGTCGCCGCCGCGATCATCACGGGCACAATGGCGAGCCCATCGAGTCCATCGGTCAGATTGACGGAATTGCCAGCGCCCGCAATCACGAATATGCCAAACAGAATAAACACCATGCCAAGATCGATCAGCACCGATTTGAAGAACGGCACCGCGACCTGTCCTGATAGCTCAGGCGTTGAGATTTTCATGATGGCATAAGTAGCCAGGGCCGCAACGATCACTTCAAGTCCAAGGCGGGCCTTGCCGCCGAACCCCGAGACATGCTGCTTGGTGACCTTCAGGTAGTCGTCGTAAAAACCGATCGCGCCATAAGACAGGGTCACGATCAGCGCCACCCAGACGTACTTGTTCGAAAGATCCGACCACAACAGCGTCGCCACAAAAACGCTGGCTAAGATCATAAGCCCGCCCATGGTCGGGGTGCCGCGCTTGGCCAGATGAGATTGCGGGCCATCTTCGCGGATAGGCTGGCCCCTACCCTGCTTGATGCGCAACAGATCGATAATGCCAGGGCCAAACAGCAGAACGAAAATGAGCGCCGTGAAAATCGCCCCGCCCGTACGGAACGTGATGTATTGGAAGACGTTCAGCGCCCTGATCTGGTCGCTGAATTGCACGAGCTCGTAGAGCATCAAATCCCTCCTGGAAGCGGACCACCGGCCCGCCAGCCGTGTTCCCCCGAACGCGGACGCACCTTATAGCACCAAGCCCTTATTCTCTGTGCCCGCTTGCCGCAAACTTTTCTTTTATGGCCTCTACCAGAGGTGCCATGCGGCTGCCGTTCGACCCTTTGATCATCACCACGTCTCCCGGACGCAGCGCGTTGAGCAAAGGCTCTCTTATTTCAGACGAATTTATGGCCCAGCCGCCGCGCTTTCCGGCTGGCACGACTGCAAACAGATGCGACATCTGCGGTCCTGAGCAAAAGACAAGGTCGATCGCCGTTGCATCGATGGCTTCTGCCAAACCAGCGTGCAGTGCGGCCGCATCGGGTCCCAGTTCCAGCATGTCGCCAAGAACCGCAACCCGGCGGCCATAGCGCTGGCGCGGCACAGTGGCCATGGCCGATAACGCCGACCGCATCGAGGCCGGATTTGCGTTGTAGCTCTCATCGATAAGCAAGAGACTTCCCGAGGCCAACAGCGTGCGCGAGCCGCGGCCCTGAGGCGCGTGCAGGCCGCCGAGCGCTTTCGATGCCAGGCCCGCGTCAGCGCCTGCTGCATCGGCCGCAGCAAGGACTGCGAGCGAGTTTTGTGCAATGTGCGCACCCGGCGCCGCCACGTGATACGCGACGTCGCGGCCAGACAGATTTACCGCAACCTCTGACCCATCAGCGCTTATTGCCCAGCGGAACGGGTGCACATCGGCGCCGTCAGTCAGCCCGAACGTGCGCAGGGTGCGGCCCGCTTGACGGGCGCGCTTGTCCATCAACGCAAAGTACGGGCTATCGCGATTGATGATGGCTGTGCCGCCTGGCTCAAGCCCGAGGAAAATTTCGGACTTGGCCTCGGCGATGCCTTCGACAGAGTCAAAGTGCTCCAGGTGAACGGCTTCCACCGTAGTGATGATCGCCACATGCGGGCGAACGAGCTTGGTCAGCGGGGTGATTTCGCCCGCGTGATTCATGCCGATTTCGAAAACTCCAAAGTGCGTGTCGGCCGGCATCGACGCCAGCGTCAATGGTACACCCCAATGGTTGTTGAACGATTTGTCTGCGGCATGAACGCGGCCCGGTGCAACGAGGGATAAGCACGCCTTCAGCATCTCTTTGGTGCCCGTTTTGCCGACACTTCCCGTCACCGCGATCACACGGGCCGCTGGCGACAGGCGCGCACGCGCGGCACGCGCAATGCCTTCAAGGCCCTGGAGCGTCACAGGGACACGCACGAGTGCGCCATCGCCAGCTTTTCGTTCATAAGTTGTCGAAACAATCGCAGCGCCCGCACCTTTTTCAAACGCAGACGCGACATAGTCATGCCCTTCGCGCTGATCTTTGAGGGCGACAAAGACATCGCCTGATTTGATGCTGCGCGTATCGATTGAGAACCCGGTGAGCGGCATTGAAGCTGTGCCATCTGCGGTGCCGCCAGCTGCACGCACAAGCGCGTCGAATGTCCAAAGTACGTCCGTCATGACTGCCCCGCGTCTTGGCGCATCGCCGCGTGCAGCACATCGTGATCGGAAAACGGCAGCACGGTGGACCCGACGATCTGGCCGGTCTCATGACCCTTGCCAGCAACAAGTACAACATCGCCTGGCCCCATCATGCGCACGGCCGTTTCTATCGCCTCGCGCCGGTCGCCGCATTCCAGCGCCCCTGGTGCGGCCTTCAAAATTTCAGCGCGAATATCGCTTGCGGCTTCCGTGCGCGGGTTGTCGTCAGTGATGATCACGACATCGGCTTTTTCAACTGCGATGGCTCCCATGATCGGCCGCTTGCCGCGATCACGGTCTCCCCCGCAGCCGAACACACAGATCAGCTTGCCGCTGGCAAACGGGCGGCAGGCGTCCAGCGCAGCAACGAGCGCTTCGGGCTTGTGGGCGTAATCGACGACAGCGAGCCCGCCATGGTGTTCGCCGATAATTTCAAGGCGTCCTTTGACGCCTGTCAGCTTGCCAAGGCTCTCGATCACCTGCGTGGCATTTTCGCCGGCAGCCATCGCCAAACCTGCTGCTACCAGCGCGTTCTCCACCTGATACGCGCCAACCAGCGGCAGCAGAACCGAATACTCACGCCCGTCGCAGGTGAGCGCCAGCCTTTGCGCAAAGCCTTCACGAACAACGCTGTTGAGCCGGAGTGTCTCGCCGCGCGTGCCAACTGTCAGTACGTTCAACCCGCGTGCCTTCGCCGTCGCAATCACGTCGCTTGCCTCTTGGCCATCGGTATTGATCACCGCTGGTTGGCCCGCTTGCAGCAGCTCCGAAAACAGACGCATTTTGGCTTTGAAGTAGTGGCTGACGGTCGGATGATAATCCATATGATCGCGGCCGAGATTGGTGAAGGCCCCTGCGGCCAGCCGCACGCCATCGAGCCGGAATTGATCGAGCCCGTGGGACGAGGCCTCCATCGCCAGATGCGTCACGCCCTCTCGCGCCAGGCCAGCGATTTCTGAATGCAGCGTGATGGGATCGGGCGTCGTCAGCGAGCCATAGACAGCTCCGGACGGCTTCACGATCCCGATGGTGCCAAGTGAAGCAGACTGCCGGCCGCAGGCTGCAAGAATCTGACGCGTGAATTCCGCAACCGATGTCTTGCCGCTGGTTCCCGTGACGGCAACGATGGTGTCTGGTTGGGCACCAAAGTACCGTGCGGCCATTTTGGCGAGCGAGAGACGTGGTTCGAACGCCACAAGCACGGGCACATTCAAGCCAGCTGGGATTTCGGCGGCGTCGCTCATGACGATCGCTGCGGCGCCTCTGGCAACCGCGTCCGCAATGAACTGGCTGCCATCGGCTTTGGTGCCTGCAATCGCGACGAACACAAACCCTGGCTTCACCTGGCGGCTATCGGCCGTGATGCCGGTCACGTTCGTGCCGCCACCGCTTTGGAGCTGCGACGGCTCAACATCAACGAGTTCTGATAGCGTCATGGTGCCCCGAAGCTGGCCTCTTGGAACCGTCATATGGTGCGCGGCACACGGCGTCAAACGGCGGAGCGGTCACGGCGCTGCCGCAACGAGCCCGGCTGGCATCAGACCCAATTGCGGCCCGATGCGCGCGATAATACGTCCGGCAGTCGGGGCCGCATTCAGCCCTGCCGTAATCTCACCCTTGGTTTCTGCAGACGCCTTGGGTTCAAACAACGACACCATCACCAAATATTTCGGGTCCTTCATCGGGAACGCCGCAAGGAAAGACGAGATAACCGCCTTCTCCCGATAGCCATTCCGGCCGGGCATTTCAGCCGTGCCGGTTTTGCCGCCCACGTTGTAGCCTGGCACGTCGGCCCGGCGGCCGGTGCCGGCGGGGTCGGTGACGTTGAGGCGCATAAGGTCATTGAGGCGGGCGCTGGTCTCTGGCTTTACGACGCGCACGATGTCCCTTGCGCCAGTCCCAGGGGCCGCACCTGGGAATTGGAACGTGAATTTCGGCTCGACCCGGATGCCTCCATTGATGAGAGACGCAGCGGCGGCTGCAAACTGCAACGGGGCCACTGCCAGGCCATGACCATAGGCCACCGTGATTTGCGAAATGCGATCGAAGGTCTGCGGCACAATTGGCGCGGCCACCGGGCCTTGCTCGGTCGTGATGGGCCACACCAGCTTCAAGTCTTCCAGGAAGTTGCGATGGCGCTCGGGTCCAGCTTCGAGTGCCAAGAGTGCGGCACCCACGTTTGAAGAGTGCGTGAAGACCTCGGCCACTGTCATCGGCCGGCCGAGAGGATGCAGGTCGGTGATCGTGTAACGCCCTTCGGTCAACGGCGTGGTGGTATCGACCAGCGAATAAACGCCCTTGCCGTCATCAAGCGCCATGGCCAGCGTGACAATTTTGAAAATCGAGCCCAGCTCATAGGTGCCAGCAGTGATGCGATCCAGATGGTCCGGCGCGTTGGCTTCCGACGGGCGGCTGGGATCAACAGTTGGCAGTGAGACGGAGCCGAGCACCTCGCCCGTGTGAACATCCATCACAAGGCCGCTCGCACCGGCTGCTTGGTAGCGATTGACGGCGGACGCCAATTCGTCTTCGAGCGAATGCTGGACACCGAGATCAAGTGACAAGCGCACAGCAGGTTTGCGCGATCGCGTTGCACCCAGAACGCCCTCGACGCCGACAACGGCGTCGATATAAGTCTCGACGCCCGAAAGTCCCTTGTTGTCGATGTTGACGCTGCCAATCACATGGCCGGCAGTCGTACCCATCGGGTAAGTGCGCTTGAGTTCATTGCGAAAGGCAAGCCCGGGCAGACCCAGGTTATGCACTTTTTGCGCGATCCCCGGCGGCAGGCCGCGGCGGATCCAAACGAAACGCCGCGACTTATCCGCAAGGTTTGCGCGCAGGGCCGCGGTATCGAGATCTGGAAATACAGTTTGCAGTTTCTCAACGGCTTCATCGCGATCAAGGATGATCGACGGATCGGCGTAGAGAGACGGGACCGCGATGTCCGTTGCCAGCAAGCGGCCCTTGCGATCGGCGAGATCGGGCCGCGCAAAACTTTGCGGGATCGCATCGCTGACCGTGATCGCAACATCGGCCTGTGCCATCAGGGCCAGGCGGACAAGCTGACCCGAGACGCACGCAAATGCCCCGCAAACCGTTAGGACCACCATCGCAAAGCGAAGCCGCAGATTGGCCCTGCGCGGTGCTTTCGGCTGCTGGGGGTCAAGCCCTGACATAGCGTGTGCCGCCTCTGTCTTTGGTTCGAAACGTCGAGATGGCTTTAACGTGTACCGGTCGAGCCGGTCACGATACCCGACGGAACTTGCGGACGCTGAAGCTGCGCTTCGGTTGCAGGGGCTAGGCCTTGGGCACGAGCTAAGGGTTCGATGCGCTCGGGGCGGGCCAGATGCGCGCGCTCGGCCTTCAACACCGAGATATCGCTGCGGGCCTGTTCCGCGCGTTTTTCGAGCGACTGTACGTTTTGTGCAGTCAGGCGCGTATCATAGTTAAGACCGTAAAGCATGAAGGCGCTGGCGAGCGCGATAAACACGGAAGAAATGGTGAGCATTCGCATTAGGGTTACTCCGGGCTGTTAACGGCCGCCGCCGGAGTGCGCTCCGGTTAGCGATCAGTTGGCCAACTCGGTGCTTCAGTGCGAACCGCAGCGCGCAATCGTGCCGAGCGGGACCGCGGGTTCACATCTAATTCACCTTTATTAGGTGTTAACGGGCGAGTGTTAACAATCCGGAAACTTGGGGCAGAAGTTTTTATCAATTGTGGTGGCGCATAGCGTGAGACGCCCGGTTCGCGGCCGGAACGCTCTGTCAAAAACTGCTTCACAATGCGGTCTTCCAGACTGTGGAATGACACGACAACCAGACGGCCGCCGGGTTTCAGAAGGTGTTCAGCCGCGTGCAGGGCGCGCTGCAGTTCCCCCAGTTCGTCATTCACGTGGATGCGCAGCGCCTGGAATGTGCGCGTCGCGGGATGACGTCCGTCTTCCTTTCGGCCATGGAAAACCCTCAACACCAGATCGGCAAGTTCGCCGGTGCGGGTGAACGGCGTTGTGGCTCTGGATTTGACGATGGCCTTGGCAATGGCGCGCGAACGGCGTTCGTCGCCGAACTCATAGATCACGTTGGCGATGTCTTCTTCATCGGCCGTGTTGATGAAATCGGCCGCGCTTGGACCCGCCTCGGTCAGGCTGTTGTCGAGCGGGTCAATAGCCGCCGACATGCGCATATCGAGCGGGCCATCATGCTGGAACGAAAACCCGCGTTCTGGCTGATCGAGCTGCATCGACGACACGCCGATATCGAGCACGATGCCATCGGCCAGCGGGCCTTGCAGTTCAGGCGTACCGTTGGGCGTCAATTCAATGCGCGCAAACGCTTCCATTTGCGAGAACGGCTTGTTGATGACAGTGAGCCGGGCGGGAAATTGCTGACAGAGCGGGGTCGCGGCACGCACCGCCGTGATGTCGCGGTCAAATGCGATGACCCGGCAATCGGCTGCTTCTAGAATGGCGCGCGAATACCCGCCGGCGCCAAACGTGCCGTCAATGTAGATCCCGCTCGCTTTGACCGTCAGCTGCTCCAGCACCTCGGTCAGCAGAACGGGGATGTGCCGGGGCGTCACGCTCACGAGCTGCTGTTTCCGCTGCCAAAAAGTTTGCGATGTTCTTGCACTTTTTCGCGGGCCTTGGTGCGCCGTTCTTCGAAGCGTTCGGGAGACCACATTTGAAACTTGTCGCCAAGCCCGACAAACGTGACGAGGGATTGAAGCCCGGCGTGGGCGCGAAGGCCGTCAGGAAGGACGATACGTCCGTCCCCGTCAATCGCGATGATCTGGACGTCGCCATAGAGCGCGACAGAGAGTTCATCCCGCTCGTTCGAATAGTCTGGCAGGCCTGCGAGAAGCCCATCGATCTTTTGCGCAAGTCTTTCGCCGCCTGCATCAAGCGCTGGAGCATCGAGCGAGGGGTAGCAGTAGATGCCGCCTGCGTATCCGTCGCCTTCGAGAACGGCGCGGAAGGGCGCAGGAATGGAGACGCGGCCTTTGGCGTCGATTTTATTTGTGAATGTCGAGACAAAACGGTCCATCCCCCAGTTCGAACCTCATCCTCAACACAACAAATGAACACCAAATCAAAATCCCCCTCCCCGCGATTTTCGCGCCGGGAGAGGGGCTAGTTTGCCCAGACCAACGGGCAGGCTTTCCACACAAGGGTGGGCAGTTGAACAACCCGGTGGGCTCACCGTTTTGATCCGGTGGGCCGTGGCGGTCGCCAGATCTAGGCCCTCTCTCCAGACCGGCGCCACACCACGGTTTCCCTACCCGGTGCGGTCGGGCATTCATGGGATCTCATGGTACTTTATGGGCGTCAATGGATTGTTAAGGAAATCAGGGGAGAGCCGCCCGTTTTCAACAGAGCGCAGCGGGGCTGCAACGCTTTGCGCTGGAATGCATCAGCGAATCTGATGGTTAGCTGTGCAACAGGCAAAGGTTTCGCAGACGACTCCAACCGGCGGGTCATGGTTTGGCTAGACGTTTCCGATTCTCGCGGGCAATACGTCTGCCTTGAGTTGGCGCAGCATACAAAGATGGGTCCATGGCCAAAGCAGCTGTGAAAGCAAAGACGGCGGAAACTTCAACCGGAATTGAGCCCAGTGGCCCGGTCGGGGTCGCTGTCGAGCACGGCATTTTGCCGGCGCAGGCCATTCGCGCGCTCATCTCCGGCGGTGCACTCAAACTCGCCGAGCCGGCCAGCACCGGCCCGCTGCAGCCCGCCAGCATCGATCTGCGTTTGGGGCCGAAAGCCTTCCGGGTTCGCGCC
>JANNXL010000106.1:0-12210 GCA_031409575.1 Hyphomicrobium sp. | reverse complement strand
GGCATTCGGCAATCGGCAGCCGTCAAAATTGATTTGTGCGGCTACCGAGTGCTTGTTTCCGGCTGCCATTTTCTTTAGGACCCGCGCGCGGTTCAATCCCGCGGTGGAGAGACAATGACCAAAAAAGCCTTCAAAAGCCCGACCAAAGGCCCAACTCAGCGCATGTTGAGGGTGGGAGAAATGGTGCGCCACAAACTCTCAGAACTGCTGGTGCGCGGCGAGATCCACGATGATGTTCTGGCGGCTCACGTGATCACCATTTCGGAAGTGCGAATGTCGCCGGATTTGCGGATGGCTTCGGCGTATATCATGCCGCTTGGCGGCAAAGGAACGGACGCAGTGCTGGCGGCGCTCAATCGAAACCGCAAGTACATTCGCGGCGAGATCGCACAAAGCCTCGATTTGCGGTCGGCACCAGACGTGCGGTTCCTGTTCGATCAGACGTTCGACGAGGTGTCGCGCATCGATGCGCTGTTGCACTCGGAACGCGTTCGCCGTGACGTGGAGAATAAGTAGGCTTCGATCCACGGGTCAACCAACGCGCGGCTGAAGCACGACGCAGGCCCGCCGGCATTTCGTTTTTCACACTCTTTGTTCTTCCCTGGGGGCAGCCTGCAGGGTTTGACCCAGTTGAGGAATTCATGGCTCGCCGCAAAAAAGGACATCCCGTCAACGGCTGGGTCGTACTCGATAAGCCGCTTGGACTGACGTCGACGCAAGCGCTGTCTGCTGCCAAGCGCATCTATGATGCGCAGAAAGCTGGTCACGCCGGTACGCTCGATCCGCTGGCTACGGGTATCCTGCCGCTCGCGTTTGGCGAAGCGACCAAAACGGTGCCGTTCGCGGTGGATGGTCAAAAATCGTATCGCTTCACGGTGCGTTGGGGGGTGGAAACCACCACCGATGATGCTGAGGGGGAAGCCGCAAAAACCAGCGAACAGCGGCCATCGCGCTCCGACATTGAAGCACATCTACCGGGCTTTCGCGGAGAGATCATGCAAGTGCCGCCGTGCTATTCCGCAATCAAGATCGAGGGGCAGCGCGCGTATGATCTGGCGCGCGACGGCGAAACGGTTGTGCTTGATCCGCGGCCTGTCGTGATCGACCGCCTTGAACTGACAGACATGCCTGATAGTGCCACCACGGTATTCGAAGCTGATTGCGGCAAAGGAACGTATGTACGCGCCATCGCGCGTGACCTCGGCCGTGCGCTTGGGTGCTACGGCCATGTGGTAGCCCTGCGGCGCACGCGAGTTGGTCCGTTCCGCGAAGATCAAGCCGTGACGCTCGATGAATTGCGCGTGGCGTTAGCGCCTGAAAACGGCGGCGATATTGGACAGTTTTTAATGCCGGTCGAGACCGCATTGGATGACGTGCCGGAACTTGCTGTGTCCCCCACAGATGCCGCCAACCTCACCATGGGGCGATCTGTGCTGATCCGCGGACGCGATGCGCCCATTCTGTCTGGGCCGATGTTTGCAACCTGCAAAGGCCGCATCGTGGCGCTCGGCGAAGTGGAAAAGGGCGCCCTGCATCCAACGCGCGTGTTCAACTTGGGGTGAGGCAGATCAGGAAACCGTTGTTGCCACGATCCACCAATTAGGATGGTTAGCAAGCAGCTGCGCTGCGGCGGCATTCGCACCCGCGTTATCCGGAAACACTGCAAAACACGTCGGTCCGCCGCCAGATATAGCGACGTATTCAACGCAATTGCAGCGCGACAGTGCATTCATGACAATGCCTATTTCAGGCACCACTTCGAGCGCCGGTCGCACCAGATCGTTGCCAGCCGCAGTCATCAAAGCGAGAAGTGATGCGCGCGAATCGAACGGGTTGTGGTGCTGCTTTGACAGCGAAGGTTCAACCAGTTTTGCACCAAGCGTGCGAAACACGCGGGCGGTCTTGTCGGCTGGAACGGGAGCTTGCGGATTGACGAGCACAACACTCAGTGGCGGCAAGCCAGCGATTGGCTCCAGCCTTTCGCCGATGCCGCGCATCATTGCTGCGCTATTAAGAAAGCACACGGGCACGTCCGCGCCGAGCCTTGCCGCCAGCCCCAGCCAATCAACTCGTTCAGATTGATCCGGATTGGCAGTTCGAACCGCACGCAATACGGCGGCGGCATCGGCCGATCCGCCACCGACACCGGCTGCAACCGGGAGCAACTTCTCGAGATGTACGTGGCCAAGCTGCAATGCGGGTTCGGCTTCAGAAAGCAGATCAAGCGTTACCAGCACCAGGTTTTCACCCGCGATGGATGGCCCGAACGGGCCCCCCAAAGAAACGCCAATAGGTAGTGACCTATCAAACGTCACCACATCGGCTGCATCGGCGAAGGCCACGATACTTTCGATCTCGTGATAGCCGTCAGGGCGCTTGCCCAGAACCTTGAGCGTCAGGTTTACCTTGGCGCGTGCACGTTCTGTGATGACCGGCATCGCGCGACTGGCTCTTTTGACTGGGTCGTTGCGCCTGTTGATGCGGCTGATCTACTGAACAACAGCAGGCTCAGCGGGGGCCGAAGGCTGCGCTGCTCCAGTTGGCGCCGCCGCATCCGGTGACAAACTTCCAGCACGCACAGGCGGATCAATAACCAGCCCGTCCGCAAGTTTGGCCTTGATCTTGGCCGCATCTTCCGGCTCGGGGTTGAGCGTCAAAGCCTGATCCCACTGGAAATGGGCTTCGCGTTCGCGGCCTGTTTTCCAAAGAGCATCGCCTAAATGATCGTTGAGGATGGGATCATCCGGCCGCAATTCCACCGAGCGTTCGAGATAGCGCACAGCGTCGCGGTAGTTGCCCAGCTTGAAGTGTGCCCAGCCCAGGCTATCAACGATGTAACCGTCGTCCGGCTTCAGGGCGACGGCCTTTTCGATCAGGTTCATGCCGTCCTTCAAGTTTAAGCCCTGGTCGATCCAGGAGTAACCGAGATAGTTCAAAACGAGCGGCTCGCCTGGCGCCAACTCCAGCGCCTTCTTGAGATCGGATTCGGCAGCCGGCCAGTTCTTCAGCCGCTCATAGGATGTGCCGCGCGCATAGAAATAGGGCCAATGGCGCTTGTCGAGTTTCGGAATCAGGGCGAGAGCCTGCGTGTAGGTTTCCACCGCTTCGGCAAACAGCTTGCGCGACCTCTGGATGCTGCCCAAAGCATCCAGCACCTGCAATTGATCGCCAGGGGTGAAGGCCGCCGTTTGTGGCGCGGGCATTGGAGCAGTGGCTGAAGTTGCTATCGCGCTGGGTGCGTCGCTGCCGTAAATGGAGGCGAGTGTATCTCGCCCAGCCATGCCGTCGGATTCGAGTTTGTTTTTCTTTTGAAACGCTTGCAGCGCTCTGCGCGTTGTTTCACCAAACAATCCATCGGCCCCGACGTTGTTATAGCCAAGCGCACGCAATTTATCTTGCAGCTGGACGACTTCGTCGCCCTTGGAACCCAGAGCCAGCGGCAGGCCATCGTTCGAAGAAGTTGACGCCGCAATCGCCGGTTTCGTTTTGGCCGATTCCGGCGCACTTGCCGTTGGTGCGGCAGCGCTGGCCCCGGCACTTGCATCGGTACCCGATGCCTTGATGCGGGCAAGCAAGGTTTCCAAGGTTTGCTTGGCCTCATCGGCGCGCTCAAGTGAATTGAAGTTATAGGCGCGTCGAATTTCGACAGGCAGTGCGAGAGCCGAATCTTTGGGGATTTTGCCGTAAATTGCCAGCGCGTCGTCATAGCGCTTGTTGGATTCGTGAGCGTTTGCAAGCGCCGCAAGCGCGAATTCATGTTCGGGCGCAACGCTCAACGCCATTTGCATGTAGAGCACACCTGCTGAAACTGCACCTTCCCCGATGAGTGCCTCGCCAAGACCATAAAACGCTTCGGCAAGCCCTTCTGCAGGCGTGGTGATCAAGCGTTCGCTCTTAGCGCCTGATGCGATTTCTGCAGCCAGAGTTCGAAGAAGTGGATGGCTGTCGCCCTGGCTCTTCTCAATGTGCTCAGAGATGACCCGGCGCGCGAGCTTAGCATCCCCTGCGTGTGCCGCCGACCGGGCAAACGCCAACGTTGTGCGCAGGGCTTTGGGGTCTTGCTGGAAGACCTTGTCGAACGAATTGCGAGATTCAGACTTGCGGCCCGCAAGGTCGGCAATCAGCGCGTGATGGTAGCGCAAGTAGAACTGCGCCCAGTCAGCCTGCTTGGGCGCTTCTAGCTGAGCGAGCGCACCGCTGCCATCGCGTTCCGCCATGCGCACCCACGCTATCGCCATTGAGCCGGTCAGTTCACCGATGGGTCCGGTAGATGCCGCGCGAAAGTGCTGCTCGGCCGTCTTGAATGAGCCGGCTTTGAAGTCTCGCAGCCCGAGAAACAGATGCGCGGTGCGGTATTGTGGGTCGGCTGCGATTAGCTGCTCGGCAAGTTTGTTGGCGGCAGGGGTTACACCTTCCATTGCTTCCATCAGAAAGGCTTGTTCCAGAAGCAGGGCATTGCCCGGGTCGTGCTGCAAGGCGCCGAGATAGAAGGCTGCGGCTTGTCCGGCTTCGTTTTGATCTCGCGCCATGCGCCCGGCCAGATAACTGCCAACGAGTGAATGCGGCCCCTCAAGGGTTTCCTGGCTATCGGCGGTTTCGGCCAGAGCTTGGTTCCAAGTCAGAGTGACAGCCGGCGAAACACCTACTGCCAATGCAATTGCGAGGGGAAATCCAAGCCGGCCTGACCATGCGCGCATGTCTACCTAATCCTTTTTATATCGCTCTCTGCGACAGCAATTTTTACAATGATAGCAAAGATGAGGGCTGCTTGGCGACCATCTAAGCAAAAGTACGAACAAGGCTTTGCATTTTTTTCGGTGATGTAAGTTTGCTTTTTCGTAACAATTCGGCGCCGAAAGCCTCACAATCAGGACAAGCTGGGCCAATTTGACCCTCTGTCTGTCAGCAAACTGGGCCGGTTCGGCCTACAGTCGGACGGTTATCGAGGCGAGCTCGCCGATGGGGCCGCCGCAAACTAGAAAAGCGCTCGCGGGCATGCTTCACTGTCTTTGTTAGAGAATCAGGCGACTTAGAAACGGACACAGCTTAGCGGTTCTCAACGATCTCAATGAAAGAGTGCCGGAAACGCCCAAGGAGAGATAAGCGATGCGGTTGAAGCAAGGACTCAGTGGCTTGGCGCTGGCTGCATGCTTTGTTGCGGGAACTTTGCCGCTGGCAAGTGCGGCTGATGCACCGGTCGCACCCGATGCCGAAACAGCTACTGCCCCGGATGAATCCGTCGCCCCAGAAACACCTGCAGCATCGGCGGACGAGGGCATCCCCGCAGGCGCTGATACGGCAGCCGAGGATTCCGACACAGTCGTCGAAGGCGAAGAGCCCAAGAAGTAGGCATTCAAAATCGTCCGGCCGGATTGACGTTACATTCCTGCGTAGTTCGGCCCCCCGCCGCCTTCCGGGCAAACCCAAGTAATGTTCTGTGCGGGATCTTTGATATCGCAGGTTTTACAGTGCACGCAGTTCTGTGCGTTGATCTGGAAACGGGGCTCCCCCTTTCCATCGCGTAAAATCTCGTAAACGCCCGCTGGGCAATAGCGCTGCGCAGGCTCGGCGTATTCTGGCAAGTTCTGGCGGACTGGGATCGTCGGATCCGTCAGCCTTAAGTGGACCGGCTGGTCTTCCTCGTGATTGGTTCCCGAGAATGCCACGCTGGTGAGTTTGTCGAAGGTCAGCACGCCGTCGGGCTTGGGATAGATGATAGGCTCGTAGTTGCTGGCGCGGTGCAGCGCGGCGGCATCCGTGCGAGCGTGCTTCCACGTGCCAAAAGGCGACCACCCGCCCATCAGCGTTCGCGCCCACATATCCAGGCCACCCAGCGGAATGCCAAGAGCCGTGCCAAATTTCGACCACATCGGCTTGGAATTGCGCACGCGCCTGAGGTCGGCGCCGATCTCACCGTCTCGCACGGCGCTTTCGTACACCGGCAATTCGTCGTGTTCGCGCCCGGACGAAATCGCATCGTACACAGCCTCTGCGGCCTCGATGCCCGATAGCATGGCATTGTGGCTGCCTTTGATGCGCGGAACATTGACCATGCCCGCTGCACATCCAAGCAATGCCCCGCCCTTGAACGTCAATTTGGGGAGGGATTGCCAGCCGCCTTCGGTGATGGCACGCGCGCCGTAAGCAATGCGTTTGCCGCCTTCAAGAACGCCGCGAATCGTCGAGTGCGTCTTGAAGCGCTGGAATTCATCGTAGGGCGAAATGTAGGGGTTCTCGTAGTTGAGATGCACCACGTAACCAACAGAAACGAGATTGGTACCGTAGTGATACATGAAAGAGCCGCCGCCGGTCCGGTTGTCCAGCGGCCAGCCGAACGAGTGTTGAACCAAGCCCGGCTGGTGCTTACTCGGTTCCACTTCCCACAATTCTTTCAGGCCGATGCCATACTTTTGCGGGGCAGCGTCTTTGGCCAAATCGAATTTTGCAATCAGCTGCTTAGCGAGCGATCCGCGAACGCCTTCCGCAATGAGAGTGTACTTGCCGCGCAGTTCCATACCGCGCACGAAGCTGTCTTTGGGCTCACCGTCACGGCCGACGCCCATATCGCCCGTCGCCACGCCCACAACTTCGCCGTTGCTGCCGTAGAGCACTTCTGAGGCCGCAAAGCCCGGATACACTTCAACTCCCAATTCGGCTGCCTGCTCGCCGAGCCAGCGGCATAGCGAACCAAGACTGACGATGTAGTTGCCATGATTGTTCATGAGTGGCGGCATCATCATATTGGGCAGCCGCATATCACCAGCTGGTCCCAAAAACAGGAATTTATCTTCCGTCACTTCGGTGTCGACGGGCGCGCCCTTGGATTTCCAGTCCGGGATCAGGCGATTGAGACCTACTGGATCAATTACGGCACCCGATAAGATATGTGCCCCGATTTCCGATCCTTTTTCGAGCACAACGACGGAAACATCTTTGCCCGCTTCGTTTGCGCGCTGCTTCAGGCGAATTGCGGCCGACAAACCCGCTGGACCGCCTCCGACGACGACGACGTCAAATTCCATCTGTTCCCGCGGCGGCAGGATGGCCCCGTTTTGCGTCATTGTGGCTTGATCCCTTGCAGTAAAATCTCACTTCCCGAATAGGTCTACGCCCCCGGCAGCGCAAGCATTGCCTTGGTGCCGCGACAGAACGGCTCAAATCTATGGCCACGGCCCTGCTCAGCAGCCTACATTGACCGTTATGAATTACGCCGACGATGATAAGAACGGATTGGCACGGATACTGGCGTGGCACCACTCGATGGGTGCTGATGCCGTTCTGGCAGACGAGGCGACCGATTGGCTGACACACGGGACCGCTGCACCCGGTGCGGATTTTGCGTGGCAGCCGGCCGGCTCGCCAGATACCCACATCGAGGAACGTCCGATCAACGCTGCGGGTACAGTCAAACCAATTGCTATAAATTCGCTTGGGCCGTCGCCGATCGCCAGAACCACAAGTCCTGCACCGGTCAATCAGGCTCCGCGCTCGCCCGTTCCGGCACCAAGGGCTGCCATCCGCAGTGCGAAGGTGGACGCTGTAAACTTGGAAGAGCTGGAGGCCAAACTTCGCGCGTTCGATGGCTGCGGATTGAAAGCAACCGCCACCAAGTTGTGCTTCTATAGGGGTGCTCCGGCGGCTCGGCTCATGATCATCGGCGAAGCCCCCGGCCGCGATGAGGATCTCGAAGGGCGCCCGTTTGTTGGCCGTGCTGGTCAACTGCTCGACAAAATGCTGGCCGCCATCGGCTATACCGAGGCAGACGTGCACATCACGAACATTGTCTACTGGCGGCCGCCGGGAAACCGGACGCCATCGCCGCAAGAGGCGCTCGCCTGCAGGCCATTTCTAGATCGTCAAATTGAATTGGTTGCGCCGGACGTGGTGCTGGTTGTGGGCGGGTCTGCTGCCAAACATATTCTCGAGACCGACGATGGCATCATGCGTCTGCGCGGCAAATGGTTCGAGCCACGCCTGGGTCAACGGGCCATCAAGACGATGGCGACATTGCACCCGGCCTATCTGCTGCGCGCACCGGCCGCCAAACGCCAAGTCTGGCGCGACCTGCTGGCGGTAAAGGATTCGCTAAAGAATGAGTGATCGTTATGAATTCGTAAATTCGCGCAGTGCAATCCGGCGCGATCCGCTTCATCAAATTTTGTCCTAACGCGCGATCAGCGTCATAAGATGGCGGCTTGTGCGCAATTTTAAGAACCCGCTTAAGCCGCTATGCAACGCGCTGGGGTAAAACACTCCCAGCTCAAGTCTGTGCGTTCAGCAGACTGTGCCGAAGGGTGTCATGAATACCAACCTTGTTTATCTGCGTCCGCTGCGGCTCGTCTATGTACGGGCAACGGGCCCCTATGCTCAATCGAGCACTGAGGCTTGGAATCGGCTGTTCGGATGGCTGACGAATAACGGACTTCACTCATTTCCGGGCTGCGGCTACGGGCTTGTTCTTGACAATCACCTCACGACCGATCCCGGCGCCTGCCGCTATGACGCGTGCGTGGAGATGTCGGCGTTGCTCGAACATCGCGCGGAAGGCAACTTGCAAATCCGCAAGCTCCCAGGCGGGGCCTATATGCGGCAGCGCCATGTGGGTGCCTACAACAAACTGCGCGATGAAACGCTGGACGTCCGGAAATCCTGGTCGTTAGAGAACAACCTGCAGATTGATCAGCGTCGGCCGCTCGTCCAGATTTTCCTGGATGATCCGCGCCGCGGCGAGCCTGAGCAGTTGCGCAGCGATTTGTGTGTGCCTGTGATTGGTCAAACTCAGGTGAATGCGCCTCCGCCGGAAGGCGCCAAGGACGGAGTTTGTGATTGTGGGGCGGCACCGCGCGTGTAATCTGGCTTCACGCAACCCGCACACCTCAGCAGAGCCCGCAATGCCCCGCATCGATGACACGCGGCCGTTCATTCCAGTTCGAATCGCTGTGCTGACAATGTCGGATACACGTTCTCTTGATGAGGATAAGTCCGGCGCGGCGCTGGCCAGTATGATTGCCGAGGCCGGTCATGTGTTGGCCGCCCGCTCGCTTTTGAAAGACGATATCGCCGCGATCCGGTCACAGGTCGAATCGTGGATCGCAGACCCCAATGTTGATGTCGTAATTACCACAGGCGGCACAGGCTTCACCGGCCGTGACGTGACGCCGGAAGCGGTGACTCCACTGTTTGAAAAGCACATCGACGGCTTTTCAGCGCTGTTTCACATGCTGTCCTATCAAAAGATTGAAACCTCCACGATCCAGTCTCGCTGTTGTGGCGGGCTGGCGAAGGGCACCTACATCTTCTGCTTACCCGGATCGACTGGGGCTTGCCGCGATGCCTGGGACGGCATTCTCAAATGGCAGTTCGACAACCGGCACCGGCCCTGCAACTTCGTTGAAATCATGCCGCGGCTCGAAGAGCACCGGCGCGGATAATCTATCTCTTTGACCGCGAAGGGCTAAAATCACTTCCCAAATGAGCTTGGGCTCCCTATGTTCCGCGGCCCCCGGTGTTGCAAAATCACCAGTGGCGTGAAGGGAAGCGCACACCATGAATGACTACTCCGGATGGAAGACTGCAGCGGCCCCTTCATTGGCGGTGTTTGAAGCGCTGGCAGCCGCCGCTTGGGAGCGGCTGCCCGGCGATTTCCGGCAGATGTGCGGAGACGTGGTCATCCGTGTCGAAGAGTTTGCCACAGATGATGTTCTGGAAGGTCTGGAAATCGAGGACGCGTTCGATTTGATGGGGCTGTATCAAGGCGTAAGTCTCGACAAAAAAGGCGTGTTAGACCAGCCCCATGAACCCGATATGGTGTTCTTGTACCGTCGCCCTATTCTTGATTACTGGGCCGACAGCGACGAGACCTTAGGTGACCTTGTCACACACGTCCTCGTGCACGAGATTGGCCATCATTTCGGCTTTTCTGATGAGGATATGGAGGCGATCGAGTCGGAGGCAGTTGCATAGCTTTCAGGCATGCGATCGGGTGTCTTGTTCTTTGCAGCCGGGCGGGGTATCCACTCAGTCGAGCGGCTAAAATCGGCCTGATAATCCACAAGCGCGTTAGCGGTGCACGCATGAGTTCGTTTCGCCGGCCGGTCGGAATTTGCGCCGCCCTCCTATCTATTGTTTTGACAGCTGGGCAGGTGCTAGCGGAGCCCGTCTCACCTGAAGACGTGCCTACTCCAGAAGATTACGCAGCCTCTGCAGGCGGAGATGCCGTGGTGATGCCGCCCGGTGCGTTCAAGCTTGATGGGCGCCAGCAATGGTGCGGCAAACGCCCGACAGTGATAGACGACCAACTCGACGATTACGGCGCCGCGTACCCTGGTTTTTTGATTTTCAATTCCAAGCTGATGAACAAAGTCAGCACGCCCGTGAAGCGTTGGATCTTCGCACACGAGTGCGGCCATCAGTTCCGCGGTCCAGACGAAGCGACGGCCGATTGCTTTGCCGTGCAGCGCGGGCGGCGCGAGCAGTGGCTTGATCAGTCTGGCCTTGAAGAGGTGTGCGCGTTCATTTCACCAGCGCGCGGCGATAGTATGCACTTTTCAGGCAGTTATCGCTGCGAATACATGCGCCAGTGCTTCACCGACCCCAATGTGAAGTAACGGGGAAAGTAATCCCCGTGCCCTTGAGCGGGCTTACCTTGGTGCAGCCACTGCCGGATGCGCCAGAATGTGTTTCAAAGATACCTCTAAACACCTGCTTTCGCTTGCTGAAACCCTTTTCCAGTGGGCTGGCGCGCTTGCGGGACTGGACGGCGCACGCCGGGAGAAGGTGGCGACCTATGCAATCGCTGTGGCCGATACCTTGGCGCGGGCGGCCGATGCGATGAATCGCCTAGATGCAAACCCGTCCGATGGTGCCGCCCGGCGGCAGGCGCTACGGGATTTTGGGCGGATTGCAGGCTATGTGGAGACGATTGTCTCTGTGCTGCGGCATCACCTTGACGGGCGCAAGCTTGCTGGCGTTAAAAGGCGGCTCGAACACTTGGAACGCGGGGCCGGGTTTCCAGCCGCGACCGTGATCACGTCTCCCGCAACGATGAAAGTCCATGCAGGGCACCTGATTGCGGCGGAAGGGTATTTCCGTGCGCTGGCTGATAGCCTCAAGACGTAGTGGTCGCGCTGCTTTCCCGCGCCCGGCGGCCGGCTCCGCCAAGCGGAGTCGCCGGGCGCAAAGAAAAGAGGACGAAATGCAAAAATTCACGAAGCTCACAGGCGTCGCAGCCCCCCTGCCGTTGCGCAACATCGACACCGACATGATTATCCCCAAGCAGTTCTTGAAGACCATCAAGCGTACTGGGCTTGGCAAATCGCTGTTTTACGAAATGCGCTTTGATCAGCAAGGCGTCGAGAACGCAGACTTCGTTCTCAACAAGCCGCACTACCGCAAAGCTGAGATTTTGGTGACGGGAGAGAACTTCGGCTGCGGGTCTTCGCGAGAGCATGCGCCGTGGGCACTATTGGATTTTGGCATTCGCTGCGTGATCGCGCCTGACTTCGCCGATATTTTCTACAACAACTGTTTTCAGAACGGTATTTTGCCGATCCGGCTGCCACAGGCAGAGGTCGACAAGTTGATGGATGATGCCAGCCGCGGCGCGAATGCCATGGTCACAATCGATCTGGAAGCGCAGGAAATTCGCGGCCCAGATGGCGGTGTGATCAAGTTCGAAGTCGATGCGTTCCGCAAGCATTGCCTGTTGAACGGGCTCGACAACATCGGGCTGACACTTGAAAAGGACACTGCCATCCGGTCGTTTGAAGTAAAGGCCGCCGTTTCGCGGCCATGGCTATGATGTGAAAAGCGTCCAGTTCGCTGAAAACTTATTGAAGGGCAACGCATGGCCAAAGCCGTTCACATGATGATCCGCGTGATGGAGGAGGATCGCTCCGTCAGCTTTTATGAGAAGTGTTTCGGACTCAAAGTTGCGGGGCGCTACGAGTGGCCAGACTTTGTGCTCATCTATTTGAGCAACCCAGCCGTGCCGTTTGAACTCGAACTTACGGTCAACAAGGGCCGAGATGAGTCCTATCAGCTGGGCAACGGCTACGGTCACATGGCCTTCGTTGTTGATGACCTGGCCGCGGAACACGCACGCATCGCAGCGCTTGGCTATGCGCCGAAAGACCTTAAATCCATGAGCTTTCAAGACAAACCCTTCGGGCAATTCTTCTTTCTCGAGGATCCCGACGGCTACAAGATCGA
>JANNXL010000105.1:0-3202 GCA_031409575.1 Hyphomicrobium sp. | reverse complement strand
TTTTTTGGCCCTCGCATGAGGGTCAGGTTTTCCGGTTTGAACCTTCTGGGTCGGCACCTGAGCGGCTGTTCAAACAGTGCTTTGGTTAGGACAGGACAAGCGCTGCTGTGATCGGGCCTTTGGGCCTTTAAGATCGCAGCTGCAAGGTGCAACCCGCTGGCCGGGGACTCTGCAAAGAGTTCAAGGCCGCAACCAGGAGTGTAGCTGAAGTGGATAGAGCTGCGAAAAAAGAGCTCATCACCAGCCTTCACGGCGTGTTGAAAAACACCGGCGTGATCGTGGTGGCCCACAACACCGGCATGGTGGCTGCCCAATCTGCAGATTTCCGCAAACGCGTCAAAGAGGCGGGCGGAGCAGTCAAGGTAGCCAAGAACAAGCTGGTGAAGCTTGCGCTGAAGGACACGGGAAATGCCGATATTTCGGGACTGATGACAGGGCCATGCGTTTTGGCCTTCTCAAAGGATCCGATTGCGGCGGCGAAAGCCACCGTCGCGTATGCAAAGGGGAACGAAAAGCTCGTTATCCTTGGCGGCGCGATGGGCAAGACCCTGCTCGATGCAAAAGGTGTGAAGGCGCTCGCTGAGCTGCCCTCGTTGGATGAACTGAGAGCGAAACTGATTGGTCTCTTGAATGCGCCGGCGACAAAGATCGCCCGCACGATCAAAGAGCCGGGTGGTCAGCTCGCACGTGTCATCCAGGCGAAGGCATCAAAGAGCGATGCAGCCTGATCAAGGGCAAAATCAACCGGCGCAGGCCCCTTGAAAGGGACGCGCTGCCAGCAACAAAGTTCAAACCGAAGGAAACTTGAAGATGTCGAAACTCGAAAAGATTGTTGATGATCTGTCGTCGCTCACCGTTCTCGAAGCGGCTGAATTGGCAAAGCTGCTCGAAGAAAAGTGGGGCGTCTCTGCCGCCGCGGCCGTCGCTGGTCCCGCTGCCGCTGCCGCTCCTGCAGCAGCCGTTGAAGAGCAGACCGAATTCTCGGTCATTCTGGTTGCCGGCGGCGACAAGAAGATCAACGTCATCAAGGAAGTCCGCGCCATCACGGGACTGGGCCTCAAGGAAGCCAAGGACCTCGTCGAAGCCGGCGGCAAGACCGTCAAGGAAGGCGTGACCAAGGACGAGGCTGCCAAGCTCAAGAAGCAGCTTGAAGACCAGGGTGCCAAGGTCGACGTGAAGTAAGGTAAAAAACGGCCCGCAGCAGCGTTGATTTGCATCAATTGCTGCTGCGGCGTTTGCCGGTGTAATGCGGCGTTTTTGTACGGCGTTTGCACCGGATGTTGCGTTTTCGACTTGGCTGCAAAAATGGGCCGAGAACGTGGCCGCGACGTTTCCCTCGACGCTCTTCAGACGGGTGCAAAAGACCTCGACGGAGCCTCCGGTGAACCGTTTCAAATGGTTCGTAACGAACGCAGCCTGTGTTGAGCAGGTCACGCGATTGAATTGAAGCACGGGAATGGCGGCCCGCGCGAAGACAGGCATCAAAGCCAGGGTCGTCACCCAGGCGGAAGATATGAGGAGCGGAAATGGCTGACACGTTCAACGGCCGAAAGCGCGTCCGGAAGCAGTTCGGATCCATTCGCGAAGTTGCGAAAATGCCGAACCTCATCGAGGTTCAAAAAAGTTCCTACGATGACTTCCTGATGGTCAAGGAACCGCCAGGCGGACGCTCGAGCGATTTTGGCCTGCAGGCTGTGTTCAAGTCGGTATTCCCGATTTCGGATTTTGCCGGTAAGGCGACGCTTGAGTTTGTGCGCTACGTGTTCGAACCGCCGAAGTATGACGTCGACGAGTGCATGCAGCGCGATATGACCTACTCAGCTCCGCTGAAGGTCAAGCTGCGCCTGATCGTGTTCGACGTGAACGAAGAAACCGGTTCGAAGTCGATCAAGGACGTCAAAGAACAAGACGTCTACATGGGCGACATGCCGCTGATGACCATGAACGGCACGTTCGTGATCAACGGCACCGAGCGCGTGATCGTCTCACTGATGCACCGTTCGCCGGGCGTGTTCTTCGATCACGACCGCGGCCGCACGCATGCGTCGGGCAAGCTTTTGTTTGCAGCCCGCATCATCCCGTATCGCGGCTCGTGGCTCGATTTCGAATTCGACGCCAAGGACATCGTCTATGTGCGCATCGATCGCCGCCGCAAGCTGCCGGTGACGACGCTGCTTTATGCGCTTGGCCTCGACGACGAAGAAATTCTGTCGACGTTCTACAAGCAGATTCCGATCAAGGAATCCAAGCGCGGCTGGAAACTGCCGTTTGACCAGCAGAAAATGCGCGGCATGACCCCGCTCGCCGACTTGGCCGATGCCAAGACCGGCGACATCGTGGCCAAGGCCGGTGAGAAGATCACTGCTCGCCGCGTGCGCGAACTCGCCGAAGGCGGCCTCAAGGAAGTGCTGTTGGCGTCGGAAGATCTCGCCGGCCGCTACATCGCCGAAGACATTGTCGATATGTCGACGGGCACGATCCATGCCGAAGCTGGTGATGAGCTCGATGCGAAGCTGCTTGCCGAACTAAAGGAACAGAAGGTCAAGGAATTCCATATCCTCGACATCGACCACGTCAACGTGGGCGCTTTCATCCGCAATACGCTCAACATCGACAAGAGCTCCAACACGCAAGAAGCGCTGATGGACATCTATCGCGTGATGCGTCCCGGTGAACCGCCGACGGTCGAAGCTGCAACGAACCTGTTCCATAGCCTGTTCTTCGACAGCGAACGCTATGACCTGTCGGCAGTCGGCCGCGTAAAGATGAACATGCGTCTCGAACTTGACGCCGCAGACACCGTTCGTGTTCTGCGCCGTGAAGACATTTTGGCCGTCATCAAGACCCTTGTGGGCTTGCGCGATGGCAAGGGCGAGATCGACGACATCGACCACCTCGGCAACCGCCGTGTGCGTTCGGTCGGCGAACTCATGGAAAACCAGTACCGCGTCGGCTTGCTCCGCATGGAGCGCGCCATCAAAGAGCGTATGTCATCAGTCGAAATCGACACGGTGATGCCGCAGGACCTGATCAACGCCAAGCCAGCTGCCGCCGCTGTGCGTGAATTCTTCGGTTCCTCGCAGCTGTCGCAGTTCATGGACCAAACCAACCCGCTGTCGGAAATCACCCACAAACGCCGCCTGTCGGCACTTGGACCGGGTGGTTTGACGCGCGAACGCGCGGGCTTCGAAGTCCGCGACGT
>JANNXL010000104.1:0-2832 GCA_031409575.1 Hyphomicrobium sp. | reverse complement strand
CTGCCCCGAAATTCAACACATCTCACTGAGAGCCGGCCCGAAACCGCTGTGGCGATCTCCAATCCGGCTAATTCATTCTTAGGAAGTTACCTCTGAGAAGTTAACAAACCCTAATTTTGTCTTGCGCTCTTTCGGTTGCCGCAACTTTTTTGTCGTTTTCTGACACGCGCCTCTAATTTGAAGAGAGGCAGACACGCGTCCGCTGCCAACGGATTGCGCCATTGTGCTGCTAAACTGGCAAATTTAGGAAAGTCACACACCCGAAACCGCGACGCAAAAGATGCTGTCTGAGATTGCAGCCGCTTCGCTTGCGCGACCCTGAGATGCATTCGTCCAGCATTTTCACACTACGAATCCACAGCTATCAGAGTTCGCCCAGTGCCCCTAGAGAACGTCTCGTGAATATGGCACAGTTATATAAAGATTTAAGATACTTGCGTAGTCCGTTGCTTTACCGCAACTTAATTGGCATATGCCACATTAGTTTTGTGGCCAGAGGCGGGCGCATTTAGGTGTGCCGGCATTTGGTGCGCATTGGATTTAGACGGAACGCGTGCGGGTGACAGCAGTTTGGTTTCTGACCAAACCGGTGTCGCAATCGCAAGTTACCCATCTAGGGCAGCGTCTGGCACGGAACTTGTTTACCGTCCGGCATGAGTTCGAATTTGTAAGGGGTATCGAACGATGAAGGCACGCGAAACGGCGTTGCGGCTGAAGCGCTTTGCGGCTGAAGAGAAGGCCCGTAAAGTCGCTGGTCTCGAGCATATGATCCGCGAATTCGAAGGCATGTCCGCCGATCTTGACCGTCAGATCGAAACGGAAGAAGCCCGCACCGGCATCAAGGATCCTATGCATTTTTCCTATTCGACCTTTGCCAAGTCGGCAAACTTGCGGCGCGAAAATCTTGTCGCTTCGATTGCAGACCTGCGTTCGCGCCTTGAAGCCGCTCAGCGGGAGCGCAACGAGGCCGACGAGCAGTTAAACCGTGCCATGTCGCCTGAAGCGCGCGAAACACTGCCCCGCCGCCGCCGCAACGATTCTGGCCGTGGCGTTGCCCTGAGATAACGCCAAATCGGGATATCGCCAGTTTGTCCGGCGTTCCGGAGCATTTCGGCCCATCATCCCCGGTCTTTTTGAAGCGGCTGCTGGCTCATGCCTTGGCAGGGCCGTGGTCCCATGACAGTCAACAAATAGGAACAGTCTGCGTCCGCGTTTTGGGGAAAGCCCCTTGCGGGAGCGCTGTCTAGCTGTTTGATGGGACGAGAACTTTCCGTGGGCTGTCTGCGAATGCGCCGTCCGGTTATGATTTTGCTCGGTTTGATGGCCGCACTTGTTGCGGGCTGCTCAACCGGTGCGGCTCCCACGCTCACGAGTGGTTTGCCTGAAAAGGAAGCCGCGGCGACGCCCACAGCCTTACCTGCTTTGCCGGACATGTCGGCGATTGCGGATTTAACCAAAGGTGCCGCACTCCCAGTGGGGTCACCGACCGACGTTTATACCAGGGTTGCGCGTGGCGCGTTAACCTGTTGGTTCGGCGCAACGGGCCCGTTGAAGGGCCCCTACATTTACTTCGCGGACGCCGATCCACCCTCTAAAGGGGGCAAGGCTGAAATTGACATTCGGACCCGCGATCGCGACGCAGCCGACCCGCGCAGCTTGAAGGCGTTCCACATAGGCATTGAAGCCGGGGGGGAGGGGACCCGCGTTGACGTTCAAAACGTCAAAATCCCCGAACCCCTTGCAACGCGCCTTGCCGCCGATGTCACGAGATGGGCTGCCGATCAGGAAGGGTGCGGGGAAGCACCGGTCACGGCTGGATGGGCGGCCGCGCCAGCAACGGTAGTGCCGCCGAAAAAGACAGGTGCAAAAAAGACGAATGTGAAGAACACGCCAGTGGCCAAGCCGTAGGTTTTCTCTGGGCCTGAATTCTGGCCCAAAACAATGCAAAAAGCCGATGCTGAGGCACCGGCTTGATCCAATTCTTTGCGTTTCCAAGCGCTACGCGACCGCTCAAGCAGCCGTGAAGGCCGCCACGTGCCAGCTCGAGCTCATCGCCGCTGGACTGCCGCCCCGTCTTACGACGCGCGATAATCCTGCACCCGCGTTGCGCGAAGCCCCGGCAGACCGTGCTTGTCGATCGAGCTCTGCCAAGACAGGAACTCATCAACGGTAAGCCGGTACCTGTCACAAGCCTCGTCAATCGAAAGCAGTCCGCCGCGAACGGCAGCAACCACTTCCGCCTTGCGGCGAATAACCCAGCGTTTTGTGTCTTTTGGCGGTAGATCCGCAACGGTCAACGGGCTCCCATCGGGGCCGATTACGTAACGGACGCGCGCTCTCATATGTTGTTCGGTCATGATACTCTGTACACTCTACTGACCACAGCGATAAGGTAACTGAAAGCTCTTAAAACGGCGATAACTCATTGAGTGAACTTAACATAAATAGATGCATCATTCTATGATGGATAGCGCATTAAGGTTGACGAGGCTAGGGCCTGGAAAGAGTGAGCACCCGATAAATCGCCGCGTCACCTAAGGGTAGCCGCAGCCAACCTTTTTTTCGAATGTCTGGCCAAAAACAGGGCCGGTTGGTGTTGCCTTCAAAAAATCATCAGTGATGATCAGGATGCGACTGCGAAATGGGCCTGTGAAGGTGGCCTATTCTGCATTATTGAATACGGCAGGGGCGTTGTGTCCTGTCCGTTGAAAAAGCTGCTGGGCGCCATGGCGCTCAAGCGGGAGGGTTGTTGTGTCGGATTTACCGGTTCTGCCTGAAGCGAAGGGACGCCAGCGCATTGTCGTTGCGATGTCGGGCGGCGTGGATTCTTCG
>JANNXL010000103.1:0-2560 GCA_031409575.1 Hyphomicrobium sp. | reverse complement strand
CGCAGCCAAGGCCGCGGGTTACCTTGGTGCGAACGTGGCGGGTTCCAAGCGCGCGTTCGAACTTGAAGTGCGCATGGGCGCCGGTGCTTATGTGTGCGGCGAGGAAACCTCGCTACTCGAAAGCCTTGAAGGCAAGCGCGGTTTGGTGCGCGCCAAGCCGCCGCTGCCGGCGCACAAGGGCCTGTTTGACCAGCCGACTGTCATCAACAACGTGCTGTCGCTTGCAGCCGTGCCGTACATTCTCTCGGAAGGTCCGCAGGCCTATGCCGACTACGGTATGGGCCGTTCGCGCGGTACAATGCCGATCCAGCTTGCTGGCAACCTAAAGCACGGAGGTCTGTTCGAAGTGGCCTTCGGCATTACGTTGGGCGAACTTGTGGATGTGATTGGTGAAGGCACGCTGTCGGGCCGCCCTGTCAAAGCTGTGCAGGTGGGCGGACCGCTTGGTGCCTATTTCCCGCGTAGATTATTTGACACTCCGTTCGACTATGAAGCGTTTACCGCCAAAGACGGCCTCATCGGCCACGGCGGCGTGGTCGTGTTCGATGACACGGCGGAAATGGCCAAGATGGCGCGTTTTGCTTTTGAGTTCTGCGCCATCGAGAGTTGTGGCAAGTGCACGCCCTGCCGCATCGGCGCCGTGCGTGGCCGCGAGACGGTTGAGAAGATCCTCAACGGCGAGAACGTCGAGGCCAATCTCGTCATCATGGAAGATCTCTGCAATACGATGAAATTCGGCTCCCTTTGCGCTTTGGGCGGCTTCACACCCTATCCCGTCATGAGCGCGCTAACGCACTTCCCGCAAGATTTTGGCCGGCCGGCGAGAAAATTCGCTGACGCCGCTGAGTGAGGACGACACCATGAAGCCGCTGACACTGATCAAAGAGATCGACTACGGCACGCCGGCATCCAAGTCGGAAAACATGGTCACGCTGACCATCGACGGCGTTGAAGTGACGGTGCCGGAAGGCACCTCGATCATGCGAGCGGCCATGGAGATCGGAACTGTCATCCCCAAGCTGTGTGCCACCGACATGCTCAACAGCTTCGGCTCGTGCCGCCTGTGCCTCATCGAGATCGAGGGCCGCAACGGAACGCCCGCTTCGTGCACCACACCTGTCGCTCCTGGCATTTCAGTCAAGACCCAGACGCCGCGCCTGAAGCAGCTGCGCAAAGGCGTCATGGAGCTTTACATCTCCGACCATCCACTCGACTGCCTGACGTGCGCCGCCAATGGCGATTGCGAATTGGAAGACATGGCCGGTGCCGTCGGCTTGCGCGATGTGCGCTATGGCAACGAAGGCGAAAACCATGTGTTCGCCAAGCAGAACGGCAAGGCCAACGACGCTTTCCTGATCAAAGACGAGTCCAATCCGTATTTTACCTACGACGCTTCGAAGTGCATCGTTTGCAATCGCTGCGTGCGCGCCTGCGAAGAAGTGCAAGGCACATTCGCGCTGACAATCTCCGGCCGCGGGTTCGAAAGCCGCGTATCTGCCGGCATGGATGAAAGCTTCCTCAACTCGGAATGCGTGTCGTGCGGCGCCTGCGTGCAGGCGTGCCCAACGGCCACGCTGTCTGAGAAGTCTCTCATCGAGATAGGCCAGCCCGAGCACTCGGCCATAACCACCTGCGCCTACTGTGGTGTCGGCTGCACGTTCAAGGCAGAAATGCGCGGCGAAGAAGTGGTGCGCATGGTGCCGTGGAAAGACGGCAAAGCCAACCGCGGCCACTCGTGCGTGAAAGGCCGTTTCGCATACGGCTACGCCACCCACCGCGACCGCATCATGAACCCGATGGTGCGCGATAAGATCACCGATCCGTGGCGGGAGACGACCTGGGAGGAAGCCATCGGCCGCGTCGCCTCCGAGTTCGGCCGTATCCAGAAAACCTACGGCAAGGGTTCTGTCGGCGGTATTACGTCGTCGCGCTGCACCAACGAAGACATTTTCGTTGTACAAAAGCTCATTCGCCAGGGCTTCGGCGTCAACAACGTCGACACGTGCGCGCGCGTCTGCCACTCGCCGACAGGCTACGGCCTAAAGACGACGTTCGGTGAAAGTGCCGGAACGCAAGACTTCGACTCGGTCGAACAGTGCGATGTCATTTTCGTCATTGGTGCCAACCCAACCGACGGCCACCCGGTGTTCGCAAGCCGCATGAAGCGCCGCTTGCGGGAAGGTGCGAAACTTATCGTCGCCGATCCGCGCCGCATCGATCTGGTGCGCACGCCGCACGTTGAAGCCGATTATCATTTGCCACTCGCGCCGGGAACTAACGTCGCGCTGCTCACCACGATGGCGCACGTCATCGTCACCGAAAAGCTGGTCAATGAAAGCTTCGTGCGCCATCGCTGCGACTGGAACGAGTTCATGGAATGGGCCGAGTTCGTCGGCGCGCCACATAATTCACCCGAAGCGATGGAAAAGTATACTGGCGTCAAACCGGAGGACGTGCGCGCGGCAGCGCGTCTGTTCGCGACCGGGGGCAATGCGGCCATCTATTACGGCCTCGGCGTCACAGAGCACAGCCAGGGCTCTTCGACGGTGATGGCGATTGC
>JANNXL010000102.1:0-4127 GCA_031409575.1 Hyphomicrobium sp. | reverse complement strand
CTCTATGGCGCGAAGTATAAGGACCACGTTTTTCCCAATGGCCTGACCGTTTCCAAGGGGCCGTACAATGCTCATGCCGGGCGGCGCTGGAGCGTGCGCAACTACATTCAGCTCGCGCCTGAGCCCGTTTGGCTGCCTGAGGATAAGCGCAAGATGTGGGCGTACTACGGAATATTTCCAAACGGTGTCATCACCGTCAATCCAGAATCCGTGCAGTTTTACCAAGAGTTTCCCATCTCCACGAACAAGACGGTTTTGCGCGGTGCTGCATACCGGCGGCGGAATGAAGACCGGCAATTGCGCCTCGCGCGCTATCTTGCCTTGCGGATCGACCGGGAAACGTCGCGTGAGGATATCCAACTCACGATCTGGTCAAACGAAGCCATGAAGTCTGCTGCATTCGAAGGCTTTCACCTCTCCGATCTCGAATTCGGCGTGCGCAATCATCATGACCAGTTGAGACGGCTTTTGCCTGTAATGAACGAGACAATCGCACCCGCCGAATCCAAGATCACCGAATTGAATTCTGAACTTCGCACAACACCATCCCATCTACCGGCTATCACTCGTTAGGAAAGGGTTTGACATGACAAAGGTGACACGACGCACAGCATTGAGCATGGCCGGCAGCGCGGCGCTGTGCATGCCATACATCAAGACGGCCCATGCTGCAGATGCCGTTCTCAACATGTATAACTGGACGGACTATATCGGTGAAACGACGCTGGAAGATTTCCAGAAAGAAACCGGGATCAAGGTCACCTACGACACCTATAGCTCGACCGAGGAAATGGAAGCGAAGATGCTGGCCGGAAAGACCGGCTACGACGTCGTCAACATGTCGGGCAACAATCTGACACGCTTTATCAAGGCTGGCGTTTACGAAAAACTCGATCGAAGCAAGCTGAAGAGCTGGGGAAATCAAGACCCGGACATTCTCAAGATTGTTGAGGGCTGGGATCCGGGCAACGTCTACGGCATCCCATACATGTGGGGTACGACGGGCATTACTTACAACGTCGACATGGTCAAGGAGCGCATTCCTGACGCCGACTTTGAATCGATGGATCTGATCTTCAAGCCCGAACTAGCGGCAAAACTAGCCGACTGCGGCATCTCAATGCTCGATTCCCAGCAAGACATTATGCGAATGGCATTGCGCTACCTTGGCATTGATGGCGACACGACGGACGTGTCGAACTATCAAAAGGTCGTCGAACTCTACAAGCCGATCCGCAAGCACATCCGGACATTCGATAGCACGAACTATCTGAACGCCATTCCAAACAAGGAATTGTGCGTCATCAACAATTGGTCGGGCGATTACGCGACCGCCAAGACGCGTGCGGCTGAAGCCGGGGTGGACATCAACCTCGCTTACTTTGTGCCAAAGACCGGCTCGCCCGCCTGGGTTGACTGCATGTGCATACCCGCTGACGCAAAACACAAAGGCAACGCACACAAATTCCTGGAATATTTGCTGCAGCCTGAAGTGATCGCCAAGTGCACAAATTTCATCAACTACGCAAACGCAAATATACCTTCGAAAAAGTTTGTAAATCCTGAGATCCTGAGCAATCCCGCGATTTATCCAGACGAGAAGATCATGAAGCTGATCTGGGCGCCGAAAGATTTAAACGAGGAGCAAGACAGGGCACTCACACGGGCGTTCACGCAGATCAAATCAGGCTAAGGTTAAGCGCCGCGACCCCCAACAGTGCCGTTCACTTGTTCTTTTGGGTATCATGACAGCAACAACACCTCATCCATCCGCTCCAGAGCCCAAGGCACCCTTTATCCGCATCGAAGCGGTCTCCAAAACATTTGGTGATTTCGTTGCCGTGGACAATGTTTCGATCGGTATTGAGAAGGGCGAACTCTTCGCCCTTCTGGGAGGATCGGGGTGCGGGAAGACCACGCTCTTGAGAATGCTTGCAGGATTTGATGCCCCGACAAGCGGGAAAATTTTTATCGACGGCCAAGACATGGCGGGTGTGCCGCCCTATGACCGGCCGGTCAACATGATGTTCCAGTCCTACGCGCTGTTCCCTCATATGACAGTCGAGAAGAATGTCGGCTACGGGCTGAAGCATGATCAAATGTCCGATGCCGAGCGTCAGGACCGGGTGCGGCAGATGCTGGATCTCGTGCAACTGACCCCGCTTGCCGGCCGCAAACCACATCAGTTGTCCGGCGGTCAGCGTCAGCGCGTTGCTCTGGCGCGCGCACTGGCCAAGCAGCCGAAAGTCTTACTGCTCGATGAACCGTTGGGTGCGCTCGACAAGAAACTGCGCGAGCATACGCAGTTTGAGATCGCTAACATTCAATACAAGACCGGCATCACATTCGTCGTTGTGACCCACGATCAGGAAGAAGCAATGACGCTCGCCTGCCGCATTGCCGTCATGGATAAGGGGATCGTCCGGCAGATCGGCACGGCCACCGAAGTCTATGAATATCCAAACAGCACGATGGTTGCAGGCTTCATCGGATCGATCAATATGTTCGAGGGTGAGGTTGCACAGTGCACAGAGGAATCAACGATCATTTCGGTGCCCAAGCTCGGCATGGCTGTTGCTGCCAAGGCAGACCGCCGGATGCAGCCTGGAATGAAGATCACTGTGGCCGTCAGGCCTGAGAAAATTGCCATCTCCCGGGAAAAACCCGAAGGCGCCGCCAATGCACTTGCAGGGCAAGTTCAAGACTTGGGATACTTCGGCAAAGACTCGCTCTATCGCGTCAAGTTGCCAACGGACACACTCCTTTCGGTCAATAGCGTGAACGCGCGCCGGGGCGGAGAGAATGAGCGCGTCGCCCAATGGGAAGATAAAGTCTGGTTATCGTTCGATCCATCCTCCGCGATTCTGTTGACGGAGTAACCATGGCCAGCGACGTGACGCCCGTCTCAGGCCTCAGTGGATGGTTCAACAGGACCGGATGGCGAAGCCTGTTGATTGCAACGCCCTATGTCTGGCTGTTCGCATTTTTTTTCGTGCCGTTCATCATTGTCGTTGCCATGAGCTTAGCCATAACGGCGGGCCAATCTCCGCCGTTCGCTTTTCTCGATAGCTGGCCGTATATCCGCTTCGACAATTTTGCGCGTTTGTCCGGCGATGACCTTTTTGTGCGGGCTTTCCTTACGTCAATTTATAATGCAGCCATCGCGACTGTGCTGTGCCTGCTGCTCGGCTACCCGATGGCTCTGTGTCTCACGCGGGTCAATCCGGCTTGGCGCAGTGTCCTGCTCATGCTCGTTATACTTCCATTCTGGACGTCGTTCTTGCTGCGCGTCTATGCCTGGATCGGGCTGATGGGCACCCACAGCTGGTTCAACAAGGGCCTGACCGCAGCAATCAACGCAGTCATTCCAGCGGATTGGGCTTTTGCATCCATTCAGATGACGAATACAAACTTCGCCGTCGTTCTGGTCATGGTCTATTCTTATCTGCCGTTCATGATCTTGCCACTGTATGCCAATCTCGAGAAGCTGGACTTCACGTTGAATGAAGCCGCGTTGGATTTGGGCTCCCGGCCTTGGGATGTGTTTCGCGACATCACCCTTCCGCTGTCTGTTCCCGGCATCATTGCAGGCGGCTTGCTGGTCTTTATTCCTGCGTCGGGTGAACTCATCATTCCAAGCCTCGTCGGGAACGCGTCAGACCCCATGATAGGCCGCGTGATCAACGATCAGTTCTCAGCGGCACGTGACTGGCCGATGGCGTCGGCAGTCGCCGTTGCACTCTTGTTCATGCTCGTATTTCCTATGATGGCCTACACACACTTCGAAGCCAAAGCCCAAGCTCGCGGAAAGGCGGGCCAATGAACAAGCGTCCCATTTTTCTGATCAGCGTCTTATGTTTTGGGTTCGCGTTTCTGTATGTGCCCATCCTGTCAATGATCGTATTTTCGTTCAACAAGTCCAGGCTTGCGACCGTCTGGGGCGGATTCTCGACGCAATGGTACGGCCGGTTGTTTCAGAACGATCAGATTATCGACGCAGCCGTATTGTCACTTCAGATCGCATTCGTGAGCGCGTCAGTTGCTACAATCCTGGGCGTCATGGCAGGCATCTCACTCGCCCGGTTCACGCGGTTTCGCGGGCGCACCATCTTCACCGGCTTGGTAGC
>JANNXL010000101.1:0-1616 GCA_031409575.1 Hyphomicrobium sp. | reverse complement strand
CGACCAGATATAGCCGATGATGCCCGGTACGGCGATGATGGGGCCGATGCCCGTTGCCGTAGCGACCGATTGCAGGAGCGGTTTGCCGTGCAGGGTCAGCAGCGGCACCGTGAACGTCGCTCCGCCGATGCCCATCAATGTTGAAATCGCGCCGATGAGAAAGGCAACCACTTCCAAAAATGGCGGACGTGGCAACCTGACAGCCAACCGCCAATCGTCCCGGCCGAGCGCCATTTTGAGCGCGAGCAGTGAGCCGAACACGACCCAAATCCATCGGAGTGCTTCGCTGCTTGCATACTTGGCAATCAATGAGCCGGCAATGACGCCTAGTGCCACCCACGGCCCGATGCGCCACACCACCTCCATATCGACTGCGCCGCGGGCGCGATGCGCTGCGAGGGAGCGCAACACGGTTGGCGCAATGACAGCGAGCGTGGTGCCGAGAGCCATGTGCATGCGCACGTGCTCCGGCACACCAGCTGCACCAAAGGCTTCGTAGAGTACGGGAACGAGTATGCCGCCGCCGCCGATGCCGAGCAGGCCTGAAAGAAAACCGGCAGCCAGTCCAGCAACAATAATAGCGGCGATGAGGAGCCACAAGCCATCGCCACTGAGCGCAAATGCCATGAGCATCGTTATGCAGCCCCGGCGAAATCAGCGGGCTGCCGTGCGCCTTCAACAAGCTCAGCGGCGCGTGTCAGGAGTTCGGACACTGCCCCAGGCTTGGTCACGCTCTCGCTCAGGAAGCGTCGGAACAGCCGGCCGCGCGGCTGCTGATGATAGAGGCCAAGAATGTGCCGCGTGATGTTGTTGAGTTTGCCGCCGCTTTGCGTGTGGGCATCCGCATATGGGATTAGCGCGTGCAACACCTCTCCACGAGATAGACACGGCGCAGTGCTGCCGAAAAAGCGCTGATCCACCGAGGCGAGCAGGTACGGATCCTGGTACGCAGCGCGCCCCAGCATAACGCCATCCACATGATTGAGATGCTCAGCCGAAGCCTCCAGCGTTTCGATGCCGCCGTTGAGGACGATGGTGAGGTCAGGACGTGCCGCCTTGAGGCGATAGACGCGGGCATAGTCGAGCGGTGGTACTTCGCGATTTTCTTTTGGCGATAGTCCCTTCAACAAGGCCTTACGCGCGTGAACGATGAATGTCGTGCAGCCCGTTGCCGCCACCGTCTCGATGAAGCGCTGAAAATCGGTTTCCTCATCCTGATCGTCGATGCCGATGCGGCACTTGACGGTCACGGGAATGGAAACTGCGTCACGCATGGCGGCAACACACGCAGCGACGAGCGGCGGCTCGGCCATAAGGCAGGCACCGAAGCGGCCCTCTTGAACGCGATCGGACGGACAGCCGACATTCAGGTTGATCTCGTCGTAGCCATAGCCCTCGCCGATGGCTGCTGCCCATGCGAGCTTCACCGGATCGGAGCCGCCGAGTTGCAAGGCGATGGGGTGTTCTTGCGGCGAGAACCCAAGCAACTGGTCGCGCTTGCCTCGAATGACCGCATCGGCCGTCACCATCTCGGTATAGACGAGCGCGTGGCGCGTCAGGAGGCGATGGAAGAACCGGCAGTGGCGGTCCGACCAATCCATCATGGGTGCAATGCA
>JANNXL010000100.1:0-4556 GCA_031409575.1 Hyphomicrobium sp. | reverse complement strand
CTACATGAAGCGCGTTCGGGGCAATGGCGGTGCCCGTGATATTCTACAAGTCGAAGGCGTTTTAGTACTCAACGGACACTGGCTGGAAGACCGTGCTATCGCCAAGTCTCATGGTATCTTGATATCTTCTGGTAAGGAGTTTGTGTCAGTGCGTCTAACGGCGAACTAAAATGACTGATCGCCTTTCCAAATCCCACCGCTCTGCAAACATGGCGGCAATCCAGTCTAAAGATACCAAGCCAGAACTCATCGTCCGCCGTCTCGTACATTCCCTAGGCTTCCGCTACCGTCTCCACGCCCGCGATCTGCCCGGTAAACCCGATCTTGTTTTCCGCCCCCGCCGCAAAGTCATCTTTGTGCATGGCTGCTTCTGGCATTTGCATCCAGACGAGAACTGCCTTGATGCGCGCAAACCAAAATCCAACAAAAGCTACTGGGGACCGAAACTCACTCGCAACACACAGCGCGATGCAGAGCACATCACTGTGCTTCGAGCTCGTGGATGGCGTGTGCTGGTCATTTGGGAGTGCGAGACGAAAAAATCCGCGCATCTCACAAAGAGGCTGATCAGATTTCTCGGACCGCGCTGACTTGACTTGCGGCTTCACCCGATTTCGATCAAGTCACTAACAGGCACGACGATCCCTGGGGGGCTGAGGTCGAGCTTTCCGGATGAATGGATCGTCGTTGATATCTTCGCGCCCTCACCGCGCTGGTGATGAATGACAATTTTTTTTGCGGTGTGAACGATCAGGTAGTGCTGGATCGAGGGCACAGAAAAGTAACCGATGAATTTGACGCCGTGATCATAAACGGTCGTTGACGGCGACAGCACCTCGACCACAATCACCGGATTGGTCGCAAGCGTTGAACCTCCCGGCACGCGCGGGCCACAGTTTACGAGTGCGTCGGGCTCATACACGCTGTTGTCATCGATGCGAACCGCCAATCCGTCGAGAAAAGCTTCGCAGGGAACTCCCGCAGTTTGGATTGCAGACTTGAGCGCAACCCAAGCAGCACCTTTAGATCGGGCGTGGTCGGCCTTCTCGGGAGCCATGGCGAAAACTTCGCCATCCACGAGTTCATAGCGTTGCTTGGGCTGGGTTTCTATCCAGGCAAGAAACTCGTCGGTAGTAAGCGACTTTGGTGCTGTCGAAGACATTGGCGTAAGTTAGCACACGGGTGCTGCATTTGCGAACCACTGCGTCATCGCACAGTTACCCTACTCCGCCTTCTTCCCGCCTTTGACATTTTCCGTCACCGCATTCGGCTTGGTTTTGACGGGCGGCTTTTCCGCGATTTTGCTGGCGGGCTTGGTCTCGGTTTTAGCAGCAGGCTTAACCTCCTTGGCGGTCGGCTTCAGTACGACAGGCTTGGGCTGCACGCGCTTTACGGGTGGCACAATCACGTCGATGGGAGCTGCGACAGGTGCAGGCGTCACGGCTGCGTCGGATTGTGCCGGTTGAGCCGCTACCGTGCCGCTGCCTGCGGGCGGTGTTCCCGTCGCAGCATCGCCGAGGGTTGGCGCGATTGTGGATTTAGAACCTTCGGCTGCAACAACCTTGGCATCCGCCGCTGCTGAATTTCCAGCCTGCGCCGTCGCGCCCGGAGTCACCACAGCGACAACACTGAGCGCAACAAGCGCAATCGAAACAGCTATCCGCACCATGGCCGAGGTCCTCTGCGTGCAATCCTACGCCAGCGGACAATTGCAGAAAAGGTGCGATTGAGCAAAAATGGCTTGGGCGGCCGCGCTGCCTTGGAGCGGGGCGCGCCGCCCCAAAAAGAAAAGAGCCAGAGCAGCGGCTGCTCCAGCTCTTCTCCAGGCTATTGAGGATGGCTCGAACCAGTTGCTCAGACCGTCAGGAGCCCCCTGAAAACGCGAACTGTCCATTCGAAAACTCACGCAACTTAGGCCGTTCCAGCGCCAGTGCGCGGCGAACCAGCCGTCTCGCACCCGTTGTCCGTCTCCTTTGTTCGAAGCGTGAGACACGCGGCACTGCCTTCGTGCATATCTGCGTCGTCTGGTTCTGCCAAACGAATTACCAAAGAGCCCAACGGCATCTTGCCCAGTGCGCGCTCGCCACCTATGACAGACACTTATTGGCAACAGCCGCGCGGCGTTGCTTGTGCATCTTATCTAGGCGCGGAGGCCACACGAGTGTCTCCGTTACATTGCGGCGGTCATGTCACACAACACATTCGGTCACCTGTTCCGCATCACGACTTGGGGTGAAAGCCATGGCGACGCCATAGGCTGCGTCGTTGACGGCTGCCCACCGGGCGTCGCCATCAAGAAGGAAGACATCCAGGCGTTCCTGGACCAGCGCAAGCCCGGCACGTCGCGCTTCACCACGCAGCGGCGCGAGCCCGACGAAGTGGAAATTCTCTCCGGCGTTTTTCCTGATGACAGCGGGCAGCTGGTCGCCACAGGCGCGCCGATCTCGCTGATGATTCGCAACGTCGATCAGCGCTCAAAAGACTACGGCGACATCAAAGATAAGTTCCGGCCCGGCCACGCCGACATCACCTACTGGCAGAAATACGGGCTGCGCGACTATCGCGGCGGCGGACGCTCGTCGGCGCGAGAGACGGCGATGCGGGTTGCGGGCGGCGCGATTGCGCGTGAAGTGCTGGGTGCGGGGATCACCATCCGCGGGGCGATGGTGCAGATGGGTACACAGGCTATCGACCGCTCGCGCTGGGATTGGGATACGGTTCCTGGAAATCCATTTTTCTGTCCCGATCCCGGTTCGGTGCCCGAGTGGACGCACTATCTCGATGACATCCGCAAGAACGGTTCGTCCATTGGCGCAGTGATCGAAGTTGTCGCTGAAGGCGTTCCAGCGGGTTGGGGTGCGCCGCTTTATGGCAAGCTCGATCAGGATTTGGCATCTGCCATGATGAGCATCAACGCCGTCAAAGGCGTTGAGATTGGTGCCGGGATGGGTGCGGCCGAACTCACAGGCGAAGCCAACGCCGACGAAATCCGTATGGGGCCGGATGGAAAGCCGCGCTACCTCTCCAATCATGCGGGCGGCATACTCGGCGGCATCTCAACGGGCCAAGCAATCGTGTGCCGGTTTGCGGTGAAGCCGACGTCGTCGATCCTGTCACCGCGTCAGACCATTGACACACATGGCCACGAAACAGATATCGTCACAAAAGGCCGTCATGATCCATGCGTCGGCATTCGCGCGGTGCCCGTGGGAGAAGCCATGATGGCACTTGTGCTCGCCGATCATATGCTGCGCCATCGCGGCCAGTGCGGGAGCTGACTACGAAGCGGCCAAGCACGCAATCGGGCTAGCGCCGGAACACCGCCAGCGCCTCAGTGTGCGGTGAATAGAGAAACTGATCGATGGGCGTGACAGTGCCCATCTTGAAGCCAGCGTCGATGAGTGTCTTGGCATCACGTGCCAGGGTGGACGGCGCACACGACACTGCAATAACATGGTGTACTTTGCTGCGTGCAATGCGTTCAGTTTGATCGGCTGCCCCTGCGCGCGGCGGGTCAAACACCACCGCATCAAAACTTTCGAGTTCCTTGGGCGATAGCGGCTCGCGGAACAAATCCCGTCCGCGGATTTCAATCGGCTTCAAGCCGGTCGCGTGACGTGCGGCGGCTTCCAAAGACGCGATGGCGCGCTTGTCGCTGTCAACGGCAAACACTTGGACCCGGCGCGCCAGCGGCAGCGAGAACGTGCCGATGCCGCAAAACAAGTCTGCTACGCGCTTTGCTTTCAGAGGTAGAGCCGCGACGACGAGATCAATCAGTAGCGCTTCGGCCTGCGGCACGGCCTGCAAGAAGATCGCAGGTGGTGGATCGACTGCAACGCCGCCCAACGTGAGCGTTGTGCTTTCATGCGTGACGACCATGTCGCCCGCCACAACGAGGCGAATGATGCGCGCTTGCTTGCACAGTTTCGCAAGCGCTTGCCGGTCATCCGAATGCAGCATCTTGTGGCCGTTGTCGAACGACACATCGAGCCCGTGATCGAGCTTGGTCACCACCAGCCGTCCGCTGGTGCGCCCAGGCATCGCGATCTTGGCCATGTCTTTCAGCGTCGGAAGGCTTGCGACGATCAGAGGATCGAGCACCGGGCACTCAATAATATCGACCAGTGTATGCTGCCCTTCTTCGCGAAACCCGATCGCCACATGTCCGTCAGCCCGCTCGACACCGAGGAAGGCGCGGCGCCGCGAGCGGGGTGCAATCGCTGTGAGGGGTGCAACTTCGGCGTCGATACCGCGGTGTGCAAATGCTTGCACAATCGCGTTGCGTTTCCATTCGGCATAGAGTTCGGGAGACATATGCTGCGACATGCACCCGCCGCAGGTGCCGAAATGCTGGCACAGTGGTGCCACACGATCTTCGCTATCCGTAAGGCGCTTTGCTGGCGACGCATCCGAGTATAGGCGCCAAGTTTCTCCAGGCAGCGCAAATGGAATAAATCGTGGCCCTTTGGCAGTCTCAGCTGCGCCATCGCCTTGGCCGCCGAGCCGCGAAATCGTAATGTCTTCGAACCCGTCACTCACTCCGTTCGGCTCCCACC
>JANNXL010000099.1:0-2552 GCA_031409575.1 Hyphomicrobium sp. | reverse complement strand
GGTGCCAGCTACGGCCGCGGCAGCGCCAAGAGCGCCGTCGTCTAAGACGCGAGCGAAACGCCTTCGCGCACGGCCAACGCCATCTCAATTCATCGTCATCCCGGCGAAGGCCGGGATCCGTCCAACAGGCGGGCGAATCTCAATTGATTAGCTGCGAGATAAAAAAATTGGCGTTCGGATAGATGCCTGGACGGATCCCGGCCTGCGCCGGGATGACGGTGTGGATGGGTCAGCGTCTACTAAAAATGAGCAGAGAAAATGGATCAGCCGAAGTGGCTCGATGAGGCCTGGCGTGAGCTGGGCCAGCGCGAGCGGCCAGGCGTGGATGATAATCCGCGCGTGATGCAGCTCTATCGCGATGCGGGTCACGCTGAGATCGCACATGATGAAACGGCATGGTGTGCGGCGTTCACTGGCGCGTGTATCGCGCGCGCGGGTCTGAAAGGGTCCGGCTCGCTGATGGCGCGCAGCTATCTCGCGTGGGGCGCGCCCCTGAGCGAAGCCCGCACCGGAGCGATTGCGGTGCTCTCTCGCGGCGGTGATCCTACGTCGGGGCATGTTGGGTTTCTGATAGGCGAGACGCCAGATGCCGTCATTCTGCTCGGCGGCAATCAGAGTGATGCCGTCTCCGTTGCAGCCTTTCCGCGCTCGCGGCTGCTCGGATTGCGCTGGCCAGCGCGTGATGCCGCTGTGCCCACTGGTCCGGTCCCCGTGGTCAACGCGGAACCCACCTTCGAACGCGCACTCGCACACGTTCTGCAAATGGAGGGCGGCTATACGGATGACGCCTACGACCCTGGCGGTCCGACCAACAAAGGCATCACACTGCGGGTGTTTGCCGAATGGAAAGGCCTCACCATCGATGCCGCCTCGTTTGCATCCTTGAAAGCGGCCCTCAAGCACATCCCTGATGGCGTCGTGCGCGACATCTATCGGGCACGCTATTGGCAGCCAGCGTGTTGCGCGCAACTTCCCCCGGCACTTGCCGTCATGCACTTCGATGCGAGCGTCAACCATGGCGTCGGCACTGCCAACCGCATGTTGCAGCAGTGCCTGGGCGTTGAAGCCGACGGTGAAATTGGGCCCGTCACTCTTGCGGCCGCAGCGCGTTGCAACGCCAGCGAAATACTTGACAGCTACGCCGGAGAGCGCCGGCGCCGTTACCGGGCGCTGGCGCATTTCTGGCGCTTCGGTCGCGGGTGGCTCGCCCGCGTCGACACAACCCTGGCTGTGGCGAGGTCCAGCTTAGCCCGCAATTCCAACGAAAACGAGAAAGGCCCGAAGTCCATGTCCAATGAAAACACGACACTTTCAACCCAGCCGAAATGGTGGGGCGACAGCCTCACAGTGTGGGGCGCGGTGACGACGGCGCTGGCAACTGTGCTGCCCATGATCGCGTCGGCAGCCGGGTTCACCCTGACACCCGACCTTATTCGCGAAGCCGGATCCAACTTCACGGCGGCCGTGCAGGCGGCCGTCGCGCTGGCCGGCACGATCGTCACGATCTATGGCCGTGCACGCGCAACACAGCCGCTTGAACGGCGCCACGTGACCTTAAAAATGTGAGTCGTCTGGTTTCCCCCTTGTCCCCTCTCCCCGTTGGTCGCGTTGCGACGGCGGGGAGAGGTTTTTTGTGTTGGAGGCATGTTCATTGGGGGTTCAGGCGGCAGCGGATATTGGCTATGGTCATGACAAAGGATAATGCCAGTGCGGGCCGTGGGTTCATATCTTGCCGTTTGGAGCACTTTCGCAGCCATGGCCACAGGCGCAGTTGCGGCCGATGTGACGTGTTATGCTGACTGGTCTGTGGCCGCCCCCATTGTGCAGCAAGAGGGTCTCATGACCGTCGAACAATTGACGGCGGCGGCGCGCGTCAAACTCAAAGGCGATATCGTTAAGACAACGCTGTGCAAGCAAAACGATGGCTATGTGTTTCGGCTCGTGCTGCGCGGAACAGATGGACGCCTGAACGCGGTAACCGTGGACGCCAAGAAGCCGTTCGGCGACTAGGATTCACCAAATTGAGGGGCTATAGAGGGGAGCCCTAATTAACCCGGAACCCCAACGAGGAGCCCCGTGCGCATTCTGGTTGTCGAAGACGACAAAGACTTAAACCGGCAGCTTGTTTCGGCGCTGGGCGATGCCGGCTATGCCGTCGATACCGTTTTCGATGGCGAGGAAGCGTATTTCCTCGGCGACACCGAACCCTATGATGTGATCATCCTCGATCTCGGTTTGCCGAAAATGGATGGGCTGTCTGTGCTCGAACAATGGCGCCGGTCTGCGCGCAACATGCCGGTCATCATTCTCACCGCACGCGACCGCTGGAGCGACAAGGTCGCCGGCATGGATGCAGGCGCTGACGACTATCTCGCCAAGCCCTTCCATATGGAAGAATTGCTGGCCCGCGTGCGCGCGCAAGTGCGGCGCGCGGCGGGTCACGCGAAAAGCGAAATCGAATGCGGGCCGCTGCGGCTCGATACCAAAACGGCGCGCGTGACATGCGATGGCCAGCAGGTGAAACTGACATCGCATGAATACCGTTTGCTCGC
>JANNXL010000098.1:0-8001 GCA_031409575.1 Hyphomicrobium sp. | reverse complement strand
GCTGCCGGCGTTGGCGGTGCCGCCGAATGCGATCAGAGCCACTGTGGCCGCAAGGATGTTTGTCAATTTGGTCATAGGTTTAGGTCTCCGGGGCAGAACTTCGATGGGTCGCGGCAGGGCAGTCAAACCCAGGCAACTTGTTACTATGTACCATATCGTCGGATTGTCGCCAGCACAGCACCAGTCACATTTTCGTGGCACGTATTAAAGGTAGCCGCGGTAGATGCGGCTTCACGGCGTTTGGGGGCTTCGCACAGGATTTTTGCATCCTATATGATTGCCTCCATCATGGTGCCGCGGGGCTGAGCTGCCGTGGGACCTCACCGCGACCACGAAAAGGGTTTTGCAGCCGTCATGACTTCAACTCGAACGTTCCTAGTTTTGGCCCTCGTGGCCGCGGTTGCCGGTGCCATCGGGTCCAGTGTGCCAGGGCCAGACAAGGCACAGGCCGAGCGCCGCGAAGTGCCGCCCTCACGCGAACTGGTGCAATATTCATTTGCGCCCATCGTGCGAAAAGCGACGCCCGCCGTGGTGAACGTCTACGTGCAGCGCAGGGTGCAGGCATTCAACTCGCCGTTTGCGAATGATCCTTTCTTCCGGAAGTTTTTTGGAGAGGAATTCGGGCGCCCGTCTGAGCGCGTGCAAAGTTCCCTTGGCTCCGGCGTGATCGTGGCGCGCGAAGGAATCGTAGTGACGAATACGCATGTCATTAAGGGCCGCGGCGAAGCCGAAATTCGCATTGCTCTTTCTGACAAGCGCGAGTTCGACGCCAAGGTCGTTACGCAAGACGACAAGACTGATATTGCCATTCTGCAGATTGAAGGCGGTGACGGCAACTTCCCAACCATTGATTTGGAAGATAGCGACAGTCTTGAAGTTGGCGATCTGGTGCTGGCAATCGGCAATCCGTTCGGTGTTGGTCAAACTGTAACGAGCGGCATCATCTCGGCTTTGGCACGTTCGGAAATGGGAAAATCCGACAGTCAGGTTTTCATTCAGACCGATGCCGCGATCAATCCCGGCAATTCCGGCGGCGCTCTGGTTGACATGTCGGGCAAGCTGATCGGAATCAACACCATGATTTTCACGCAATCCGGCGGCTCGCAAGGTATCGGCTTTGCCATTCCGACCAATCTCGTGCGGCTCTACGTGGAAAGCGCTGCGACGGGCCGGAAAGTCGAACGCCCGTGGATTGGCGCGCGCTTGGAAGCCGTCACACGCGAGTCCGCCGAAGGTTTGGGGCTCGACCGCATCGCTGGTGCCCTCGTTGCGCGTGTCTCGACAAAAGGACCGGCCGCTGATGCAGGCATCGAACCTGGCGACGTCATCACCAAAGTTGACGGGTTCGAAGTGACCGATGCGCGCACTGCCCTCTACCGCCTGACGACGCGGGGGGTGGGCAACACAGCCAAGATCGATGTCCTGCGCAAGGGCCAGCCGGTGTCGCTCGATCTGGCACTTCTGTCTCCGCCTGAGCCCGGCAAGGATGATGTGCGCAATCTATCCGGCGATCATCCCTTCGACGGCGCGCGCGTGTCAAACATCCTGCCCAGCCTCGCCGATGAAATGGGCCTAGATCAGAGCGATGGCGTGGTCATTTTGTCGGTCCGAAACAACTCCGTGGCAGCCCGGCTCGGGTTCCAGCCAGGTGATGTGATCGTTGATGTTCAACAGTCCAAAGTGACCGACGTGTCCATGCTCAGCGATGCCTTGCAAGGCCGGCAGAAGTTCTGGCTGGTCGATGTCATGCGGGCCGGTAAGACGCTGCAATTGCGGGTGCCGGGCTGAGGATAGGCTTCCGTTACCTTGGCCAAGACTTCCGTTTGCCGCGGGTCACTCGACATGGCAAGTTGCACTGAGAGGCTCGAAATGAACGTAGATGATATTCAGCGGTTGCTAAAAGCCCACCACCTGGAACTTAAAAAGCTCGGTGTCGCTGACCTTCGTTTGTTTGGCTCCCATGCCCGCGGCGAGGCGCGCGATGGTAGCGATTTCGACATCGTTGTCTCGTTTGAGCGCCCCGCCAGTTTTGATGCCTTTATGGATCTCAAATTTTTGCTCGAAGAGGCATTGGGGTCGCAGGTTGATCTTGTGACGGAATCAGCACTCAGACCTCAAATCAAGCATAGCATTGAACAGGATGCCATCCGTGTTGCGTGACTGGCGGCTCTATTGGGATGACATCATGACTGCTTGTGAGCGGGTCCAGAGATATACACTAGGCATTGATCGAACCGGATTTGTGAATGACGAAAAGACCGTCGACGCGGTCATCCGCAATTTAGAAATTATCGGCGAGGCGGCAAAGAATCTTCCATCCGAAGCGCGCGATCTCTGCCCTGAAATTGAATGGCGCAAGATCGCCGGCTTGCGAGACATTCTTGCGCATGCCTATTTCGGGATCGATATGGACATCCTCTGGAATGTCGTTCAGGTGAAGGTTCCAGAGTTGTTGAAGGCGCTTCGCCGCGCTGGCACCGTCTAGCGCTAAACTGTTGTATCGTGAGACATGACATCGCTTTTTGCCGCCGCCGGTCTAGAAAATGCAGCGCCGCGCCCGCTGGCCGACCGGCTGCGCCCTAAGTCTCTGAACGAGGTTGCCGGGCAGGATCACATCGTTGGGCCGGATGGCACGCTGACGAGGATGTTAAAATCCGGCCGCGTGCCAAGCATTATTTTGTGGGGCCCCCCCGGTTGCGGCAAGACCACGATAGCAAGGCTGCTCGCCGATGCGACCAATTTAGAGTTCGAGCAGCTTTCCGCGATTTTTTCCGGCGTGGCCGAATTGCGCAAATCTTTCGATCGCGCCAAGGCCCGGCGTGAGCAGGGCAGAGGCACGCTGCTGTTTATTGACGAGATCCATCGCTTCAATCGTGCGCAGCAGGATAGCTTTCTGCCACATATGGAAGACGGCACCATCACACTCGTGGGAGCCACCACCGAGAATCCGTCGTTCGAACTCAATGCCGCCGTGCTGTCCCGCGCCAGTGTGCTGACGCTCAATCGCCTCGATGATGCTGCGCTCGATGATTTGATCAAGCGCGCCGAGGCGGACGTGGGCCGCGCGCTGCCGGTTGATGCCGATGCACGCATCGCACTGCTGGGAATGTGCGATGGCGACGGCCGCGCCGTGCTCAATCTCGTGGAAGAAGTGTTCCTTTCAGTGGCTGGTGGCGCAAAGCTGATCGACCGCGCGGCCCTCATCAAGCTCGTACAGCGCCGCGCGCCGCTCTACGACAAGGGCCGGGACGGGCATTATAATCTCATCTCCGCCTTGCACAAAGCCGTGCGCGGGTCCGACCCGGACGCGGCGCTCTACTATTTCTGCCGTATGCTCGATGGCGGAGAAGACCGTCTGTTCATTGCGCGCCGTCTCGTGCGCATGGCGGTGGAAGACATCGGGCTCGCCGATCCGCAAGCGCTTGTCATCGCCAACGCCGCGAAGGATGCTTTTGATTTTCTGGGCTCGCCGGAAGGCGAACTGGCGCTGTCGCAGGCCGTGATCTATGTGGCGACAGCACCGAAGTCGAACGCAAATTACGTGGCCTACAAAGCCGCTATGCGCGCTGCCAAGGAGCATGGCTCGCTTTCGCCGCCTAAAGTCATTCTCAATGCACCGACGAAGCTGATGGAAGACGAAGGCTATGGCGATGGATACGCCTACGATCACGACGCGCCTGATGCGTTTTCCGGCCAGAATTACTTTCCAGACAACTTCAAAACCCGGCCTCAATTTTACGACCCGCCCGAACGCGGCTTCGAACGCGATTTGAAAAAGCGCCTTGAGTACTGGGCGGCATTGCGCACGAAGCGTGGCGGATAATTGGGATATGCTGAGTGTTGCTTAAATTCGTTTCCCGCAACGCCCCGCCATCGCTGCCAGATCCTCTGCCGTATCGACGTCTTGGAGGTTATCGATCAACGCCACACGCAGGCCTTTCATATTCGCGCGCGTATCAGAAAGCGCATGCTCGCTCGACCAGCGCACATTCTGGAAAGCGCGCGGCACGCGCGGAATGCGCTTCAGTCCCGCCATCCAATATCCACCATCGGGCGCAGGGCCGAACACGGCATCGAAGCGCCCAAGCGCCGCGAAACCGCGGCGAATATGTGCGGCCTTGATGCCCGGAATATCTGAACCAATAATCAGCACGGGGCCTGGCGGCATGTGATCCATCACGCGCTGCATGCGCGCTCCAAGATCACCGGAACCCTGGCATACCCGCGTGATGTGCCCCGGAAAAGCCCTGTTGATACGACCGGTATCAGGCGCGACCGCCAATACCGTCTGCCATTCACGCGAACTGACGACACGGCCGAGTACGGCCTGCGTCGTGTGCCGGTAAAATTGTACGGCACCAACCACGCCGATGCCGCGTGCCAATCGTGTTTTGACGCGGCCTGCTTGAGGCACCTTCACCATCACCACTAGCGTGCGTGCGGGTGCGGTTCGGCGGCGGTTGGTTTTGATCATGTTTTAGCGCGCGCAGCGGGCGCATAGATCCTCGCGATCCTGTCGGGTGAAACGCGCAACATGTAGAGCGCGAGACATCTTTGATTGCGGAGTGTGCGGGAAACATATCCATCCTTCCGGTAGCGTACCGCGCTTGTGATGGCGCGTGCGCGAAGCTGCGTGATGCGGGCGCGGCCGAGGCGGCGGACGAACTCGATATCTTCCATGATCGGTAGATCGGCATAGCCGCCGAGCTCATTGTAAAGGGTGCGCGGGATCAACAGGCCCTGGTCGCCATAGGGCAGCTTGAGCAAAGCTGTGCGGGCCGCCACGCCGATTTCAACCGTGCGAGGTTTTGCGCCTACATCGTCGAGTGCAAAGCGGAAACATGCGGCGCTGGGTTTCAAGCGGCCATCGTCTACCCGTTGCATGAAGGTGGACACCTCCCGTTCCCAGCCAGGCTCAAGCACTGTGTCGGCGTGCAGAAACAGCAGCCAGGACATGCGTGCGCGTGCGGCACCTGCTTTTTGTTGCGCGCCGCGGCCAGGCGCGGGCACCCCAACAACCATCGCGCCGGCCTGATTGGCAATAGCCAGCGTGCGGTCGGTCGAGCCGCCGTCGGCGATGATAACTTCGCGGATAAGCCCCTCGACAAAGGCCGGTACGAGGGCCGTTAGCGTGTCCGCGAGGCCGGCTTCCGCATCCAGCGTGGGTATGACGACACTGATCATGGGTGTGTGTTTGCCACGCCGCCCGCAGTGCAACAACCGGAGCTTTCGCCGGACATGCCACCGATCCGCATCAATATAGTTCTTGATTTGTTCTCATGCAATGATAGTCTCAACAGGTTGACGATTTCGGCGGACACGACCATGAGTGCTTCATCGCGCGCGGATATTCAGAGCCCTATAGCTGCGGTGACGGCTGATCTGCGTCGCGGCCGGGGTGCGGTGTCGAATGCCACCAGCCGCTACGACGTTCAGGTGTGCGAGATCTTCGATGACGGCTGGGAGGGTCTGGGAGATCTCGCAGCTTTCAAGACCGAAGTAACAGACGCCCCAGCTCGCACCATTATCGCTCGTAACGACAGCCCGGACATCTCGTTCGAGCAGTCTATCAATCCGTATCGAGGCTGCGAACACGGCTGCGTCTACTGCTACGCGCGGCCGACGCATTGCTACCTCGGCCATTCAGCGGGGCTTGATTTTGAAACCAAACTCTATGCCAAGCCCAATGCGGCCGAACTCTTGGAGCAGGAGCTGGCGCATCCGAGCTACGTGCCGAAAGTTATCGCGCTCGGCACCAATACCGACCCCTATCAGCCGATTGAGCGCGAGCGGCGCATTACACGGTCAATCTTGGAAGTGCTGGAACGAACCGGGCATCCCACGGGCATCGTGACCAAGTCGGCGCTGGTGACGCGCGATATCGATATTCTAGCGCGCATGGCGGAGCGCGGGCTTGTTAAGGTGGCGCTGTCAGTGACGACGCTCGACCGGCATCTGGCACGCGCCATGGAGCCGCGGGCATCAACTCCAAGTAAAAGGCTTGAGGCTCTGCACCAATTGAGTGAGGCTGGTATTCCCACATCCGTTATGGTGGCGCCGGTTGTTCCTTCACTGACCGACCATGAAATCGAGGGCATTTTAGGCGCGGCGCACGACGCTGGATGCCGGGAAGCGGGGTATGTGCTGTTGCGTTTGCCGCTCGAATTGAAACACATCTTCCGCGAATGGCTGTCCGAGCACGCGCCCGATCGCGCGGACCGGATCATCCATCTGTTGCAATCCATGCATGGCGGGCGCGACTACACGGCAGAATTTGGATTGCGCCAAAAGGGCAGTGGACCCTATGCCAGCCAGATCGCACTGCGCTTTCGTTTAGCGTTGAAGCGGCTGTGTTTGAATGAGCGGCGGCAGGTATTGCGCACGGACCACTTTGTGCGCCCCACTGTGAAAGGAGGTCAGATGTCGATGTTCTGACGACCGGCTCTGACTGTCGAGTGATTACGGCGTCTTGTCGCGGCCAGCCGCTGCCAGCCGCGCAACCAGCCAGATGGGCACTACCACAATGGCGCCAAGCAAAAGGTATTGCAGCATCCAATCAATGGCACCGAAGCCCAGATCGTAGAGATTGCGAAGAAGCGTGTTGATGCGGTCGAAAAAATTACGCAAGTTAATCCCGAGCGCACTGAGCACGATGCCGACAACGACGGACATCAAAGCCAGCCGGATCAGAACAGACAGCGGGTTGCCGCCCCAAAATGTATTGCGATCCATTTCTGTCAGTCTCCGCTGCCGTATTTGTTTGGTGCCCTAGCATAAGTTCGCGATGCAAGCGAACTGGATGAATGTTGATGTGCGTACACCTGCCATGACCGTCAAGACAGAACCCTCTAAAAAGAAGCCAATAGCATCTCGCAAGCCGCCTGTGCCATCGCTTCCGGCAGGGTCACCGGCACAGTCCGAACGGCTGGAATTGCCAGCGCTTCCGGAGCCGTTTTCGAAGTGGTTTTCAAAGCGTGGCTGGACTCCCCGGCCGCATCAACTGGCGCTGATCGAAAAGGTGCGCGCGCGCCGGTCTACGCTGCTGATTGCGCCAACGGGAGCCGGTAAAACGCTTGCTGGGTTTCTGCCGAGCCTGCTCGATCTCGCTACTCCGGGTTCGGCGCCTTCCCGCTCCAACGGATCGGGGCTGCACACGCTCTACATCTCGCCCTTGAAAGCGCTCGCCGTTGACGTGGCGCGCAACCTCACCGCACCCATTGCTGAAATGGGACTTGCTATCAGTTGCGAAACCCGCACCGGAGATACGCCTGCCGGCAAGCGTCAGCGTCAGCGCACACGCCCGCCTGATATTCTGCTGACAACACCGGAGCAGGTGGCACTGTTGCTCGCGCATCCCGATGCGCATTACCTTTTTGGCGGCGTCAAGACACTAATCCTCGACGAACTGCACGCGCTTGCCGCCTCAAAACGTGGTGATCTCTTAGCGCTCGATCTGGCGCGATTGCGCACGCTGGCCCCGGAAATGATCATTATTGGACTTTCGGCGACGGTGGCGCGGCCGTCAGAGTTGCGCGGCTTTCTCGCCAAGCAAACTTTGCCCGATGAGCGTACCGAGCTTGCTGATCTGGTGATCGCGGTTGGCGGCGCCAAAGCGCAAATCAGCATTCTGGAACTCGAAGACCCGGTGCCATGGGCCGGGCATTCAGCGCGGTATGCGATCGAAGAGATGTATCGCGCCATTCAGAAATCCCGGCTGACGCTCGTGTTCGTCAACACGCGCATGCAGGCGGAACTCGTGTTCCAGGAATTGTGGCGGGTCAACGATGCCAATTTGCCGATCGGCCTGCATCATGGATCGCTCGATGCCAGTCAGCGCCGCAAGGTTGAAGCCGCCATGGCCGAGGGAAAATTACGCGCCGTTGTCGCCACGTCAACGCTCGATCTCGGCATCGATTGGGGCGACATTGACCTTGTCATAAATGTTGGCGCGCCGAAGGGTGCAAGCCGCCTCATACAACGCATCGGCCGCGCCAATCACAG
>JANNXL010000097.1:0-4494 GCA_031409575.1 Hyphomicrobium sp. | reverse complement strand
GAGCGAAGTCAAGGCGGGCAAGCGCAAGGTCAGTTTTCCGCCGGCCTGGGCCGATGCCGCGGACCGCGCGAGCGCGTGGGAAGTGGTGCAGGAAAACCTCGAGGCCATCGAGAAGAAAAAGGGCCAGAGAAAGCAGGTGATGGAGAACTCCAGCAAGGTGGAAGGACCGAATATTCAGGGCACGCCGAGGGCCGGCTCAGATCTGGCATTCTCCTACAAGATCAAAAACACCAACACGGGTCACAACCTGCCGTCCGGTTCGCTCGGTGCGCAGCCGCAGCTCTGGGTGAACGTCTCGCTCGTCGATCCCGGCGGCCAGAACGTCTGGGAGTCAGGCTACGTCGACAGCAACGGCGACATGGCCGATCAGCACAGCCTGGATGTTGCGGCTGGCAGTATCAACACCGACCAGCAGCTGGTGCACTTCCAAACCAAGTTCCTGACGACCAACGTCAAGGGCACGGACCGCGAGATGTACCTGCCGGTGAACTTCGACATCGATCCGCTGCCGCATTTGCGGCCGCCGGGGATCCCAACCACCGTTCTCAACCACCCTCCACTGGTGCGCATGGAGAACCACTCGCTGGCGCCGCTGGCAGAGCAAGTCGCCAAGTACCAAGTGCCAGGCAATCTGATCAAGAAACCGGGCAAGTACCACCTCGCCTTCCGCATGCGCAGCCGTGCAGAACCGATCTACTTCATGCGCTTCGTCGGCGCCACCAAAGCAATGGAGCAGAGTATGAACGAGCGGATCATGGACTTCCACACCTTCGCGGTTGAGCTCGAAGTTAAAGGCTAGCAGCGCAGAACTAAGCGTTTCGGAATGGGTGCCCGCCAGGGTCCCATGTTGCGGGTCCGAAGCATCACCGAATCCTCTAGCCGGCCCAGCGAATGCGCAGGTCAGAGGCACGAAGTGGGAGCTTCCACATGACTCGTGACGTTACAGGCAACTTTAGCTTCTGTGCCAAGACAACAACCGCCATGATCGCGCTGGTAGCCGGTGGCTGCCTCATGCTGTCCAGCGCAAGTGCAGAACCTGCAGCCGTTGAAAACAGCGATGCGACACACAAGGACGGCAAGGGGATTGACGTATCGTATGAAGGAGAGACGGTGGTTGCCAAAGGGCAGGCGGACGACGAGGCCGGCGAGGCCGGTCAATCGGCCTCGGACTCAGAAGGCGGCACCAGTACCCACAAGAAAATCAAAGTGACCAAAAACACTTTTCAATCCGGGCCGCAATATGACTCCACGTACGATGCCGAAGAGCAGGCCGAAATCTATGGCGGCAAGAGCGCGGTAGAGCCGCCGCGACCGCTGCTTGAGATCGGTCGCGAGCAGTACACGTCCGGCATCTACGACCCGAGCAGCACCCTTCTCGGTGAAACCAATCCGCTTCTGCCGGGGCTCGCAGTCTATGGCGACTGGCGGACGGCGGTCGCCTACAACAATAATAACGGCAAGGATATCGCCCAGATAGCGACCCGGCTTAACCTCGACATCGACTTCAAGATCAGCGGCACCGAACGCATACACGCCTTCATCGCGCCTATTCAGGAGGCAAACGCAAAATTCACGCGCTTTGAGTTTGGCGGCAGCAACGCCGATCAGAATCTTAGCTTTGAGTTCGACGTGGAGCCGCAGACGCTGTTTTTCGAAGGCGACTTCGGCTCCCTCTATTCCGGGTTCTCCGGTAAAGACGCCAGTATGGATGTGCCGTTCGTTGTCGGGCTCTTCCCGCTGTTCCTGCAGAATGGCATTTGGGCGAACGACGCGATGCTGGGCGGTGCGATAACTCTGCCCGCGCAGAACTCGCCGGCGCTGGGCCTTTCCAACTACGACATCACGGTCTTTGCCGCGTTCGACAATGTCGACAACGCGAGCATCGTCGGAGCCGACGGCAAGGCCGACAACAACAGCGCCAACCTCTACGGCGTGACGGCGTTCATCGACGCCTTCAGTGGCTACATCGAAGCAGCCTATGGTGTGGTGCAGGGCACCGGCAATCAGGACGGACTTGTGGAGCACTACCTGACCGCCGCTTATACCCGCCGCTACACCAACACCTTGTCGAATTCGACCCGGCTGTTCGCGAACTTTGGCGACGACAACGGTGATGGCTATGCCATCATTTCGGAGAACAGCCTCATCACGAGCTTGCCGAGCACGCTATTGCCGTACGCCAACTTCTTCATCGGCTTCGATAACCCAAAGCCCCTCGTCGACGGCAATGGCGCGGGCATACTGAAGAACGTCGGCATCAATTTCGAGACCGACGCTCTGACCGGCTACCCTAAACTTGACGATACCGGCTCTAATGCCTGGGGCGGGGCAATTGGCTTGCAGTATCTGTTCAATCTGGATCAGCAGATCGTATTCGAGCTGGCGATGGTGCAGCCGTTCGAGAATGACGGCATCGGCGCGCAGAACCCGCAGTACGGCTTAGGTGTTCGCTATCAGATCCCGATCAACCGGGCTTGGCTGTTCCGCGCCGATGCGACCTATCATATCCTTGAAGGCGCCGAGGATAACTTTGGCATCCGCTCCGAGGTCCGCAGGAAGTTTTGAAGAAGCGCGGATGACGGGACCGGCTTGGGCCTCGAGTGGCGGCAGCTTCGCCTCGGAGACGTTTGATCTTGCAAAGACGGGTCAGGCCGTCAGAGGGGCGTGGAGGCGAAGGCGGAATGGTTGACTAAGCTGCTGATTCTACGTCGGGTTTTACTCCGGCAACTGCCGGAATTTGGCGATGGAGATTTTTTCGGCAGCGGACCAATGGCCGGACAATCCGCGGAATTGGCCTTCTCAGCAGCCACGTCATTTCAGCGACGGATTTCTGGCGGACAGCCGGGCCTAAAATGTCCTGCGTGTTACGCGCGGAACAGCGTGACACGGTCACTGGACAATTGTGGGGATGTACAGCTTCAACCCGACAGCCAAGTCAGCCAAAGATGGTGTTCCATGGCTACCATCGACTCGACTATGCCCCACTCCATTCTCCTCGCCATCGCGATCGGCCTGCTGGCTGTTTCTGCAGTCGGTAGTGACGCAAGCGCGGGGGGCCGCAAGCAAAGGAGCAACCCTGTTGAAAAAGTACGATTGAGCCAGCTCAATACCAAGCATAGGAGCAACCCTGTTGAAAAAGTACAAATTGGCCAGATCAATACTAAGACCTCGATGGTGTTGAACGAAGCCAACGACGGTGAAGCAAGGGAGAGCAGTCTCATGAATGATTTTAAGGACCATCTCACTAAACTGCGCAAAAAGTTTTAATTTGCGACTACGCAGAGGCCTACCCGATCAGGAAAACGTCCGCTTCGGGTCAGGTGTACCATTGATCGTGGCGTCCGCTCTTCATCCGCATCACCTCAGAGAGCCGACGGCCCATCGTCGCCCGCCGCTTCGAGATTGTGCCGGGCTTGGATCGCAACGGCTGCTCCCCTCCCCTGAGGGGAGGGGAAACAGTGGTTGACGGCGGTTTCCATCAAGACCGGTACGGCTTATCTTGGCCGGACGATCGCGTTGATCTCGATATCGATGTCGTCGTCGACCATCGACTGATAGTCTGTCATGTTGAATGCGCTGCGCTGGATGCGCGTCGTGCCGATAAACTCGCGTGCGCCGGCGTCATACTTGAGTGCCTGATCGTCGTGCGGCGTGAGACTGACTTGCAGCGTCACCGGTTTGGTGATGCCGTTGACGGTGATTTCGCCCGAAACGTCTGCCGCCGTTGCCGAGCGCGGGCGGACTGCGAGGCTCCTGAAGGCAATGACCGGTGAGACCTCGACGTTAAAAAACGCCGCGCCCTTGAGTTCGTTGTCGACGAGTGCTTCGCCGGTTGTGAGGCTCGCCGCGGTGATAGAAGCGCTGATAGTGCTCTTTTCGGGCGCGGCGTCGTCGTAGTCGAGCGTGCCGCTGACTTTGGTGAAGCGGCCGCGCTGCGTCGAATAGGCCATCGTGTAGACGAAGCGGACCTCGGTGCGGCGCTGGTCGAATTCGTAGCGGCCGGCGTGCGCGGCTGGCGCGGCGGCGGCAATCAGGAGTTCTGCGGCGAGGAGAACGGGGAGTGCCTTGCGCAGAGAGGCAGGCGCGTTGACTGGTGTGGTGGGTATCATGGCGGGGCATACTCCAAGAACTCGTGGACGCGCGGTATGTGCGTGACCGTGGTGCGGTCACCCCGGCGACTATTGCCCCGCAAAAGGTTTCTTTTTAACGCTCGGCCTTTGCCCCCTGACATATTGGAGGCTGTATACCGCTTGCAATTGCGATTAAATTATTGCGGCGTCGTAAAACGTCTCCACGCTTTGCGTTTTCCTCAATGCAATCCGGCCGGGTCAAGAACTCAACGACTTTTGAAATCTCATCTGTCTCAGCCGGCGCTTTGATGGCGAAAATCCAAGCAGCGGCTGACAAAACGAGTGGGCACAACGCTACAACGATCAGGTCAAAAAAAGTGGCCGCCATCACGCGTTCTCCCGCGAGTTATTCCACATTTTGCGC
>JANNXL010000096.1:0-4883 GCA_031409575.1 Hyphomicrobium sp. | reverse complement strand
AAGGCTTCAATCGCGACGATGCCGCCGCGATTCTCGAATGCACGCCAGCCGAACTTACGGTCCTTATTGATGACGCAGGCAAGGAGATCGGATGCCGGGCCGGTTGGTTCCATTCGCTTCTAACTTGACGGCGGGCAGCAGGGAATGCCTGCGCAATAGGAACAAAGCGATAGCCATGGCGTTTCCTTGTCACCTAACTCATCACAACGGGAGACCGGATATGAAAACGCTGCATGACCTTTTCGAAGCCACGTTGAAAGACGTTTACTACGCAGAGGCTGCGATCATTAAGGCACTGCCGAAGATGATCAAAGCTGTCAAAACCGCAGAGCTGAAAACTGCCTTTGAAGATCATCTTGAAGAGACCAAGGGTCAGGTTAAGCGCCTCGACGGCGTCTTCAAGCTGATAAATTTAAAGCCTGAAGGCAAGAAGTGCCCTGTGATTGAAGGCCTCGTGAAGGAATGCGAGGAGATCATTGAAGAATCGGAAGACGACGACGTACGCGATGCCGGCGTACTGGCCTGCGCGCAGGCCGTCGAGCACTACGAGATTTCGCGTTACGGCACATTACGCACCTGGGCGAGCCGGCTTGAACTGGATGAAGCAGCAGATCTTCTTCAAGAAACGCTCGACGAGGAAAAAGCTGCCGACGATCACATGTCTGAACTCGCTTATGGCGGCATCAACGCCAAGGCAGATGACGAAGACGACGATACCAAGCCCGCGAATGGCGCTAAAAAGGCCAGGCCAACTTCTAAGCCGGCGGCTGCGCAAGCGGCTCGCAAGTAGGTTCGTTAGAGACTAATCGTAAGGTTTCTTGGTGGGCTGGCGCTTGGTGGCGCCGGCCCACGCGACTTAAACAGGCCTGATTTACACAGGGGCGGCTTGATGAAAAAAAATCATCCTGCGATTTTCTATTTCCGCCTGGCCATGGCAGCGCTGGCGCTTTTGCTTCCGCTCGTGTCGCTCATGGTGTTCGGATCTGTTTGGCTGTGGCAGCACGGATATGTCCTGTATTGGGCCATTGCTGCGTGCTGTGTCACAGCGATCACCTACGCCCTTGAGCGATGGCTGTTCCGCGTTGACCTGCCAGAAACCGCCAAGTCATCCGACATCAACCCGGCCGAACTCGCAGATCCTGGCTGGTCGGCGCGAGAGACGGCCGCGTGGGTTGCCATCGTCGAATTATCTAAACAGGTGCGGCCCGCTGAGATTACCAGCCGGGATCAGGCTTTCGACCTCGGATTGCGTGCTGTCGAAACCGTTGCCCGTTCGATGCACCCGGGAGAAGATCACGCACTCTGGAAATTTACGCTTCCAGAAGCACTCGCGCTCACCGAACGCGTCAGTTCGCAACTGAGCGAGTTTGTGAGCGAAAACATTCCGCTGGGCGACAGAATGACGGTAGGGCAGTTCCTGCGCGTCTACCGCTGGCGATCGGCTATCAATGTGGCCGAGCAGGCTTACGATCTCTGGCGCATTATCCGGCTGATCAACCCCGCCGCCGCCGCCACGCAAGAGATCCGCGAACAACTGACGCGGCGCGCCTACGACTGGGGTCGCGAGGAACTCGCCAAGCGCCTCACGCAAGCCTACGTCCGCGAAGTGGGTAAGGCTGCAATCGAACTTTACAGCGGGCGCATGCGCGTCGCCAGAATGGGTGCGAGAGCCGCAGAGGCCGGGATTGTGCCCCCCGGCGCGAATCGTGTTGAGGAAACCATCGGCAGGTCCGAACCCCTTCGCATTTTGGTTGCCGGTGTTGCCGGGAGTGGAAAATCCGATGTCATCAATCGTCTCACCAATGGACTTCAGCCGCCAGTTGGTTTGAGCGGGAACGGCGAATACGAGGCGCGCGAGTTTCTCCTCACCGGCGGCGTTTCTGCATTGCTGATCGCCAGCCCGGATCTGACCGCCAATGATGCACAATCCAAAGCGCTCACGGAGGCTGCAAAGCAGTGCGACTTGGTTGTGTGGGTCACGACTATGGCGACGCACAACCGGGCGCTTGAGCGGCAGATGCTGGATGCGGTCCGCGGTCACGTTCTAACGCGCGCGGATAGGCTCCCTCCGCCTTTTGTGTGCCTTGTGGCTGGCCCGACCAATACGCATCGAGATCATGAATTCCTTGCAACAGCCGCTCGCGACCTAGGGTTTGACCTTAAGCATGTGTTGACCTCGTCATCTGGCCAGCTCGACGAGCTTGCCACAGACACCATTCGCAACCACTTGGTCTCTTTGATTCCCGCTGCAACGCGGGCGAAGCTGCTGCGCATTGTGGAGCAAGCGAAAGGCGGAATGCGATGGAACCGCTTGTGGTCGCAAGTGCGCAATGCAGGACGTCGCAGTTGGCCAGGCGGCGCGTGACGAAAATGGAACTCTTCGGGCAAAACAAAACGCGCTAGGTTGCGGTACCTTTTATCTGCCGGGCAAGTCCCATGCCAAGCATGAAGGCCGAAGCCATAACCTGCAAAGGCCCGAAATAATCGACGGCTTCATTGGCTTCTTCGGTCACGGCCTTTATCGTTTCTGTAACAGGATTTGCGGTCTTTGCAGCGATCCGCGCCCGCCTACGCTGAAAATACTGCGAGACAGCGGGGATGACAAAGCACACCAAGGCCAAAATCAAGCACGAGGCCGCGATAAATCCCGCCGACTGAATTGGTCCGTAAATAGGTTCCAGAGTCCAAAAGGCCGCCAGTACGGCGAAGAAACAGCCGAGCAATAAAACGAGACCACCTGCAACAAACCAGACGGCACGCTTAGAGATTGACTCGACCGCACCGCTCGTCGCGCGGTTTGCAGCATAAGCAAAAACTTCTCCGATCATGGCGGCCCCTCTTTTGACTTAGGAAAACTGCGTACTAGCGCCGGGCCAGAACAGCGAGCAAAAAGCCTACGCCGCCAGCAATACTCGCCGCGGCAATTGGGTTGCGCCGGATCGCCGTTTCGATCCTGTCAAAATTTGCGGCCGCAGCGTGCTTTGCACTTTCTACGGTCTCGCTCATTTTCTCGCCGGCTTCGTTCATTGCATTCTGTATATCAGCACCGGCGCGCGACGCTGCTGCCTTCACATCTTTATCAGTCATCGTATAAGCCATCTTCACTACTCCTGTTCCTGAATCGGGCATGGCACGCGTTCAGCGAGTCATGACAAGGCCAACGAGAAAGCCAACGCCTGCTGCAACAAGTGCGGCCTGAGTGGGATTGCTGCGGATCGACGATTCAATATCGCCCAGCTTCTGCTTTACTTGGTCTTGTGCAGTGCCGACGGCAGACCCCATCTGATCGGCCGCAAGCTTTTTCACGGTGTCCGCCAAGTTCGAGATGTCGTTCTTAATGGCGTCGTAGCTGTCGCTGACGCCCGGTGCTGAATTCTGCGGCGGCTGGGTTGAGTAGTCCATGCCGGGATTTGCCATGGTCGGTCTCCTTGCTCGAGGGGATGGATCCGCGTTCGTTACGCTCATGCAAACGCCAGAGGCCAATTTTGGTTCCAGCCGGTGAATGCGAGGATCGCGGTTCTGGAACCAAAACCGCATGTGCACGTTTAACTCACGACCCGGAGCAATGAGCGGCCTCACCACGTGATGCCAAATGCACTTCCTGGATCGATAGAGACAATCGAAACATTCATTGACTGGAAGGCGGACCTGCGATGACCTCATTTCCTTCACCACTCGTCACGCCCCTGCCGCGGCGGGGAACGAGTGGACCAAACGGTACCGATGCCGACGCGGACACACTGTCGGCATTGCGCCAAGAGCTGCAAAATCTCACCACCACTGTGGCTGATTTGACAAGCAAAGGCGCGGCGCGCGCCGGAGAGCTTGCGACCGCGGGCACCCAGCGCGTGCGGCAAGACATAGAAGCGAACCCTTGGACATCCATTGCTATCGCCGCCGCTGCCGGAGCAATTATTGCTTTTGCCGTCATCCCGAAACGACCGCGCGGGTTTCGCTATAATGACCGCGCGTCCTACACGATGGACGACATTGGAGCTTCCCTGCGTCAAGCGGCGCCGCGCGCGGGCATCACGCAGTCTCTGGTCGCTCGCCTTGAACGGGTCGTCGACTCCATCAGCACCATCGATCCTGCAGCAGTCACTGCGTCTCCAGCTTATGAGACCGCGAAGACGTGGATTCAAACGCTGCTCAACGGCGTTCGCAAGCCCTAACGGATCACTAATTTCAATGGGTGCAACCGGATGATCCGGGCAACAGTGTATAGGAAGCTAAGAATGAAACTTTTCACACCTCTCTTCATTGCAGGCTTGACCGTACTTGCCAGCGCCGCACAGGCCGCCCCGGCCAAGCTTTCAGGAACAGTCACGGATATTTTTGGGCCGAGATTTGTTCTGGACACCACATCAGAGCGCGTACTGGTCGATTTAGGCCCGAGGGGCGCCGGCAAGATCACCCTGAGGGCTGGCCAAAAACTCGAGATCGAAGGCAACCTCATTCGCAATGAACTGAAGGCGACGCGCGTTACCATGCCGGACGGCCACGCCTACGAAGTTCGCAAGAACGGCAAGACTTGGCGCGAGTGGCTGACCGGCAAGCCCGGCCCCGAAGCGGCAACGCCGTTCAGCGCCGAGCAAGCAAAAACGGTTGCGACGAATGCGGGCTATGCTGTTTCAGGCGAACCGCAAGAAAAGAAGCAGCACTTCGAGGTGATGGCATCGAAGGACAGCAAATCCTACCAGCTTCAGGTTCACCGCGACGGTCGCATTGAGCCCATGCCAGCGTTTGGTATAGCCGAAACCAGGAAGCTTGCATCAGACAAAGGCTACACCCTCACCGGCGACCCAGTGGCGATGAAAAAGCACTTCCGTGTTACAGCGGAAAAGGCTGGCAAGACCTACGAACTCGACCTGCACCGCGATGGA
>JANNXL010000095.1:0-2446 GCA_031409575.1 Hyphomicrobium sp. | reverse complement strand
CGCAGGTTGGGCCCCAAAGTGCGAACGGGGCGAGATCGTCGCCCGGGGCTGCCTCGCGCGAGACCAGGCGAGCTGGGAACACCCAATTCAAATGCGCGGCATCGAATAGTACGCCATAACCGCCATCGTTGATGAACAGGTCTGTGCCGCGCCGAGCCTCAACGCGGACAATTAGGCTTTCGGCTTCTGCTGCAAGTGCGCGCCCGGGTTCGCACATCACCCGCACGCTATCGCGCACCGGAAGTTTCGCGACACCGTCGTTGATAGCCGAAATGAAACTGTGCAGCGGCGCGGGCGTCATGCCGGGGTAAAGTGATGGGAACCCGCCGCCCACATCCAACCTGTCAATGACAACACCTGCCTGCGCGATCAAAACGCCGACTTCCGACAAGGCCTGCACATAAGCATCCGGCGTCAGGGTCTGGGAGCCCACGTGAAATGTAATGCCAAGTTCGCTGGCCACTTGGCGCGCCTTGACGAGGAGTTGGGCAGCTATGGGACCCGTGGTGCCAAACTTACGCTCGAGCGGCACGGCACTGTTGATCGGTGGTACGGAAATGCGCACGAACAGAACCAAGTCTTTCGCGGGGCCCTTTGCTGTCGCGGTCTCGGTTACGATTTTCGCCAGTTCGTCTTCACTATCCAGTGAGAACGACCGCACGCCATTCGCATGGTAGGCTTTGCGGATTGACTCGCGCGACTTGATGGGGTGCATGAAATGGAGGTGAGCGCCGGGGATCGTGACGGCGTCTTCGAGCTCCGCCACCGAAGCTACGTCGAAATGCCGGATACCTGCCCCGTAAAGCGCCCCAATAAAGAAGACGCTGCTGTTGGCCTTGTAGGCATAAGCCACGTCGCCACGAAAGTTGTCGATGAACCAGCGGGCCGCGCGGGCGGCGGCGTGCGGCCGGGCTGCAATGACAGGACGTTCCGGTTGCTTGGCTGCCACAAACTCAGATGAAGTCGCGTAACGATCCATAATCGTGGCCTCCAGCCGTTCGCATTGAACCAGAAGCGCCGTGCGATCAGAGAGTTAAGCGAAGGCCTGGGAGCCGCCGTGCGTTGCCGGTGCATGTAAGGCGAAGTGCGGCTCCTGTAAAGAGGCGCAGCAGCATTCACTCACGGGCGCCAGGTCACGCGTTTTCGAGGGGCATTGGCCCGACTAGCTTTGGGAGCGAAGAAATGGCTCATTCACCCGCTAAAGCTGAATCAGGTACCGATCAAAAATACCCACTCTCGGTTGGCCCCAAAATCCGCAAAAATGAGCAAAAGTGATGCTCACCCTGTTAAAAACTGAGGCAGGTGCTACGTCCAGACTGTGTCTTATGGGTCTCTGTGGGTGTCACATTGCGAGTTTCAACCTGATATCCCCTTGCTGTACACAGGGCTATTTTTCCATTTTATTGTTTTTTTTCAAAGTGTTGATCATTGCTCGTGGCGGATGCGCAACAGGGTCCGACCCGATCCCCTCAAATGCCCTCAGCATCATTGTTGTGCAGGGGAGAATCACAGAGTCTGCAATCCAACGGCGACTTAGAGGGATACTCGCGCCGTCCTACTCGTCTAAGAGCGCGATTTGTTCAGTTTGCGTAAGGCGTACGCCATCGAAGATGCCAACTGCAGATTGGGAGACTATAAATGAACAAGTTTAGCCTTAGCGCCCTGGTGGCAGCTGGCCTTCTGGCCGGTGCCGCTACGAGCGCCTCTGCTGCCGACCTCGGTGGCAATTGCTGCGCCGACCTCGAAGAGCGCATTGCCGAGCTGGAAGCCACCACCGCCCGCAAGGGAAACCGTAAGGTTTCACTGACGGTTTCGGGTTGGGTTGGCCAGCAGGTCATGTATTGGGACGACGGTTTTGAATCGAACGTTTACGTTCACGACCTCGGCACCACACTTGCCAGCCACGTGAAGTTCACGGGCCAGGCTCAGATCTCACCCGGCTGGTCGGCCGGTTATGTTCTGCAGATCGAAGCCATCGGCAGCGATTCGCTCGGCATCAATCAGAACGACGCTTCGGCTCCGGCCTTGCTGTCGGGCACATCGCACGGCGTGCAGGTTCTGCAGTCGTACTGGTTCGTGAAGAGCGAAACACTCGGTAAAGTCAGCGTCGGTCTGCTCTCGCAGGCATCTGACAACACCGCGATCCTCGTTGACGGTTCGGGCTCGCTCGTTCCCGCTAACTTCGTGGCGTTCGACTACGGCTTCTTCCAGGCTCGCAACACAGGTACGGGTGCAAACCTTGGTGCTTGGATTGCTCTCCAGGGCTGCACGGACTGCAACGGTATTCCTTTGAACGCTGTGCGCTACGACTCGCCTACGTTTGGTGGTTTCTCGGTTTCGGCATCTTGGGGTGAAGACGACTTCTGGGATATCGCGGCTCGTTACGCCGGTGAACATGCTGGCTTCAAGCTTGCTGTTGCTACGGCCTACAGCGAATCTACAGACG
>JANNXL010000094.1:0-2084 GCA_031409575.1 Hyphomicrobium sp. | reverse complement strand
TTCATGCGCTCGGAAATCTTCGCCCGATTGTACATGATGCCGGTCGTGCCATAGGCGTAAGGCAGGCCATATTGGTTGCCTGGGTCTTGATTGGCCACAAACGCCATGATGTCCGGATTAAAGTCTTCGACGGCGGGCAGCTTGCTCCGGTCGAGTTTTTGCAGGACACCTGCACTGATATAGCGGCCGATAACGGATGCAGTCGGCAAAACGATATCGTAGCCAGATTTTCCCGCCAGGATCTTGGTCGTTAGCAGTTCGGTCGATTCGAAAGTGTCGTAGACGACCTTGATGCCGGTTTCCTTTTCGAAGTCCTCAATCACTTCCTTCGACACGTAGTCGTACCAGAAGTAGATGTTGACTGACTTCTCACCGGCAGCCGCCGGGACCGCAAAAAGGGCAAGACAGCAAGCGGCGAGTAATCCGTTACGTCTCATGCTCACGTCCTCCAGACATTGCCCCTCCAGACATCGCAAATTGACTTGCTGATAGGGCCTTTGGCAAATCTGAACCTTGCGTAACGCGGCGACAAACGGTATTTTCTCCTGACTGAGTTGCGGAAAACTCATCCGAAGGGTCGCCTGCTGCCATGGCCTTACCATCGCTCAATGCCATTCGCGTCTTCGAAGCCTCGGCGCGCCTGTTGAGTTTTAAGGCTGCAGCCGAAGAGCTGAAGCTCAGTCCGTCTGCTGTGAGCCGCCATATCCGCACCTTGGAAAACGCCTTGGGCTTTGAGCTTTTCGAACGCCGGTTCCGCCAAGTGCAATTGACCGAAAAGGCCGTCTACTACGCCCAAAGACTATCTGAGGCTTTTAGGATCATCCAAGAGTCGACGGAGGAAATCAGCGCCTATGGGCCGGCCCGGCGGCGCAAGTCCAGACGTGTGACGCTATCGATCAACGCGACATTCATGAACCTGTGGCTCGCCGACCGGCTGCCGCGATTTCGCTGCGCTCATCCTGACTGCGAAGTCGAGCTGTCCATTCATGACGACAGCGGCAAAGGCGGAAATCCGCGCGCCGATCTGCGCATCTTGCTGACAAGTGATGCATCTGATGATGCCTCACTGACACCGCTCACGCCCCTCATCATCATCCCCGTCTGTTCACCAGCGCTGACAAAGGGACCGAAGGCTTTGCGCAAACCGGGCGATCTCGCCAAGCACCGCCTGCTTCACGAAAACACGACCGTGTGGTGGGAGGAGTGGATTGCAGGCGTGGGCGTGACAGGCATCGATGCCAAGACCGGCGCGATTTATCACGATCCGTCTTTGGCCATACGGGAAGCCGTCAATGGTGGCGGCGTGGCGCTCGCCGACAACATCATGGCGCAGGATCTAATTGCCCGCGGATTGCTCGTTGCACCTTTCGCAATCAGGCGCAGTATCCCCAACTGCTATAGCTTGGCCCAACGCCCCGGTTCGTCGGCATTGATGGGAGTGAAACAGTTCCGGCAATGGCTGGTGTCCGAGATCGCCCGGCACAAACACGCCATGAAGTTAATTTGACGGGAAGTGCGCTTTGCGTCGTCGTCAAAGTGATGGGCCGGGTTCGAGGGACAGAGTTCGAGGGACACGTTGCCTTTTTGCCTACGGATGAATTTGCTGACGTGGGTGCGGCCGTTGGTGCCTGACGCTTTGGGTCAGACCGTGGGAATGGACCAAGTAAGATATTCAAGGCGGTGGCAGACCGGCAGTTCCAGGCACCAAGCCGTCGCCACCCCGCTCACAATCAAACCTCACCCAAATACTCTGCTCTCTCCCACATTCACCTGTTTTTACGTATCATTCTTCACCAATCATAAACCATTTCTTTACCCTATCTTTCGACATCGCCCCTAGTATCCGGCGCAAACCTTCCTACATCTGAGCACGGGGTGCTCTCACTCCAGGAGATTGACATGGGTTATCTAGGCGGCGGCGAAATAGTCACCTTACTGTTGGTTGGCTTGGCCGTGGCGACCGTCTGGTCGCTGGTCAAAATCGTTCCGCAGGGCTTTGAGTACACGGTCGAGAATTTCGGCAAGTACACGCGCACGCTCGCGCCCGGTTTGCACTTCCTCATTCCGGTGATGGAGCGCATCGG
>JANNXL010000093.1:0-4585 GCA_031409575.1 Hyphomicrobium sp. | reverse complement strand
CTCCTGGCCCACTTCCTGATTTAGGTACTGGTCAGTCTTAGAAACCACCTGACAGTCCTCGCTTGCTTTGGCGTTGCCGGCTGAACGCGATTGCGCCAGCGCCCACGGACATCTTCCTCTCGCGCTCCTCACAACAATCTGGCTTGGATTTTGATATGTGCGGGCAACCGAGGAGCAGGAATTACTTCTTCCGGAATTGGTCGAGGCTGACGATCTGCGCGCCATTGCCGCCGTTGGCGGGCTTTTCGTCAACCGATTTCACGGCCGTCACTGCACCATCTGCTAGGGGCTTGGGTGAACTTTCAACGGCTGACAGTGTTGGCGCAGATGAGGCCGTCGGCCGGCTGCCGCCAACTGGCGTCATGGAGACAGGCTGGACAGCGGGATCATTGTTATCGCGCTCAATCGCACGCGGCTTCTTGGCAGCACGCGGCTTGCGCGTTGAGGCGCCAGCACGCGGCGCGCGGCCATCGGACCCAGGTGCCATCGAATGCGGCTCGCCGCTGTCGGGATCTTCGAACTGAAGTCCGTAGCGCACGGATGGATCGAAAAACACTTTGATGGCGGCAAACGGCACCACCAAGCGCTCCGGAATGCCATCGAACGTCAGCTTCACTTCAAAGCGGTCTTCGCTGACCAAGAGATCCCAGAACCTGTGCTGGAGCACGATGGTCATTTCGTTGGGATATTTTTCTTTGAGACGCTTTGAGATCGATGCGCCCGGCGCTTCGGTATCAAACGAGATATAAAAATGATGATCGCCTGGCAGCCCGGATTTGGCCGCACGCTGCAGCACGGTGCGGACAACGCCGCGCATCGCCTCCTGCGCCAGCGTCTCATAATCTATCGTCGGCCCTGCCGTCATGCGCGTTCCGTCTCTAAGTGTCTAAAACAGGCTTTAGCCGTTTTTCGCGGCGCTACACAAGACCTAGCCTATGAAGGCAGGCAGTCTCAGCGCCGCACACAAACTTGCAACTGACGAGAAAGTGGAGGGCTTTCTGTTGCCCGGTGCCCTCCGGACCGCGCCTTACCCGGCTAGGGGCAAGGGCTTTAGTTCAGGCTTTTCGCGCCGCATTACGCAGCGAGAGCAGCCTCAGCATAGTTGTCATTGGCAACTATTCTGAATGACCCGATAACGGCGGTATCATGCCGGGCAAAAGCTAAACCTTTTACACCCTCGTCGATCCTATTTCGCCCCCAAGACTCTTGCTTTGCGCGTCACGACTCCCCTGCGGGGAGCCGGCCGTGACGCGCTGGCCAAGAAATTTTGGTGGAGGCGCCGGGTACCGCCCCCGGGTCCGAATGGCTTATTATGATCGCGTTTATCACCATAGCCGGACGAATCCGGCACCATGAACATAGGCGGTCTAGGGCACAAAAAAAAGGCTTACCTCGCCGCATGGTGGCGATAGTGTGAAACACGGGAGCAAACCTCGCGCGCCATGCTGTGAAATGGCGGCAGCGCAGCTAGAACAAAGCCAGCAAATTGGCGCGCAGCAAGGCTCCCGCGCCAAACCGTCAATCAAGCAAAAATTATGAAATCTGCAGTTGTAAGGGAAGGAATAGCTGTCCCGTTGACGCCCTCCAGCACCGCAATAGCTTCCGGGGTGTAATTGGTGCCATTGCCGTCCTTGTCCGACCAGAGGATGCGGGTATCCGTATCGAAGACCAGACGCACCGATGGGTCGATGAAAATGGGTGAAGTCAGAAACATGATCTCAGACGAGTTAATGTTGGATCCGGCTGGCGTCGACAGATTGAACTCCGAAGCTGAAAGCGCAAAAAAGTCGCCGTTGGAGTGCTCGAAGTCTGAAATTGCGTCGAACCCTTTGCCATACTGCAACACGAATACATCGAGATGCGCGCTGCTGCCGTAAATGAAATCGGCGCCTGAATCACCGCGCATGATCGCAGTGCCCGATCCTACAAATGAATTGCTGGAGATTTGATCGTTTCCACCGCCCCCGAAAACAGCCGACACCAACGCTGTGCCGTTCGCAACCAGCCCGTCGTTGTATTCTGAACCGCGCAAATTTTCGATTCCAGACCACGTGTCGCCTATCGCGCCACCCGGCGCGAAGCCTGCACCCGCCGCTCCGATGTCGACATACACGGCTGCCGCCGAGTCGGCATACGATAGCCAATCCCCGGCGATCGCCCCGGTTGTAATGAAATCAGAAAACAGGAGCGTCAGACTATTGGCACCGCCATCAATTGTATCCGAGCCAGCCCCGGCGATGATGGTGTCGTCTCCGTTGCCCCCATTCATAATGTCGTTGCCCGCGCCACCCGCAAGCGTGTCGCTGCCTTCGCCGCCGCTGAGCGTATCGTTGCCAAGCTCACCGAAAAGACGGTCATTGCCGCCGTCGCCATAAAGCGTGTCGGACCCCTTGCCGCCAAACACCCGGTCATTGCCCGTGCCGCCGCTGAGCCAGTCGTTGCCCCGTCCGCCCGACAGCGTGTCGTCGCCGCCGTTGCCAAAGATCGCATCACCGCCAGACGTGCCATGCAGCACGTTCCTTCGTGCAGTGCCTCTGATCGTGGCCATGATTTGAAGTCCTTATGTGTCGAAAAATGGCGAACCGCAAACGCGGGGCAACACGCACGCAACGGGCTCGCTGCAACCAGACACCCTGGAGCGGCAAAGGCTAAATTTGATTCGGAAAGACTTTGTTAAGGACAAGCTTGGGCGTACCAAGGGATCTGTTCCAGGGCCCCAAGACGCTCAGCATCCTTTAAAATTAGAACAGCAGGAAATCGCTCGTTGCGATCGTGTTTGCGTCGCCCGGCACGAACCCTAAGCCGGCGATGAACCCGGCACAGAAATTGCCGCCGGTCCCGTCAGCGTCACAAAACAGGAGATGCGAATCCGCCTGATAGATGAACTGGACAAACGCTTGGTTTGCCACGACGCCGTAAGCGGATTTGACTGTCTTGATCAACTGGCAACCGGTATGGAGAACCGGGCCCGGCGCCAGCTTTAACAAGGACACGACATGACGGTTGTTTCACCCAGAGCTGCTGGCGGCACAAGTTCGCTGTTTTCCGGCCCAGCGCGTTACGTCCCCAGCACCCCGTGGGGGCCATGGACCGCGCTTGCCGCAACGCTGCTCATTTTCGCAGGGCAGCTTCTGGGTGTCGGCGTGGTGATGGCTGTTTACGTCGCTCGGTTCGGGTCGGTAGGCCTTAGCCCCGACATGGATTTTGAACAATTTTTTTCACTGGCGGCACCCATTGGCGTCGCCACCATGATCGGCTCCCAAATCGGGTCCATCGTGATTGTCTGGCTGCTTGCGGGACGCAAGGGCCGCCGCTGGGATACACTTGCCCTGAATTTGCCACGGCCAACACTCGCAACCTGTTTTGCCGGCGGCCTTGTTGTGGTGCTGGCGACGGGTGTTCTGGAGTTTGCTCTCTATCAGGTCTTCAAAGAAAACCTGTATGCCGATACAAAGTTTCTCGCCGAAGGGCTGAACTCGCCGCTGTGGTGGGGCACGATCTTGATGGCTGTTGTCTTTGCACCCCTGTGGGAAGAACTGACGTTTCGCGGGTTTCTGTTGTCTGCGCTGGCGCAAACCCGTTTGGGGTTTTGGGGTGCCGCCCTCATCAGCAACGTGATCTGGACGTGCTTGCACGCTCAGTATGGCTGGGCGGGAATTGGCAGCGTCTTCATGGCTGGCATGGTGCTATCCTGGCTGCTGTGGCGCACCGGCTCGTTGCGGGCTCCCATCATCGCGCACGGCATCGCGAACATCGTGGCTGTGGGGTTTGCTTATCTCTTCAATCCGGTCATGCAGGGCTTGCCAGCGTAAGCAGTTCAAGCTGACGATCGGCATCGGGTCCATCGATGGGGTGCGATGCTGCGACGCAAATACAATGCTGCGTCGCGCCGAGGTGATTGGCCCAAGCCCATTCGATAATATTTTGGTATTTCAAGCCCAGCGCATGGCGCCTGCGGTGAGCACCAGCACCCTGTCTTGGGGGCTTTCGAGATCGGGGATTGTTGCTGGATCGAGACCTAAAACGTGCCCGCGCAGGCATCGGCTTACACCGCCGTGCGACGAGACAATTGTGTCGTGGCGCAGGTCAGAAAGCCAAGCGGCACAGCGCTCAAGCAAATCGGCGTAACTCTCGCCGCCTTCGGGCCGCCAGCGGAACGGATCCAGATTGCGCGCCGCCCAGCCTTCCGCGTCCGTGCGCGAAAGCTCGTCCTGAAGCTGCCCTTCCCACGCGCCGTAGCTCAGTTCTTTGAGACGATCATCGAGCGTGTAGCCCTGTGGCGGCAGTCCCATTTCAGCGCGCAGTATTTCCATGGTTTCGCGCGTGCGCCCAAGGGGGCTCGCAACGAAGCGGGCATGTGTCAGGGTGTGTTTAAACTTGGCCAAGGCCTGTCCATTGCGCAGCGCCTGGGCGCGGCCACGGTCATTGAGTGGAATATCGCGCTGGCCCTGATAACGCCGCTCTGCGTTCCAATCGGTCTCGCCGTGGCGCACGAAGTAGAGTGTAATGCCGTCCAGCATGGGGCCACAAGCGCGTCGCGCTACACCGGATCGCTTTTCACGACCGAGATATCCGGTGCGTCTTC
>JANNXL010000092.1:0-7981 GCA_031409575.1 Hyphomicrobium sp. | reverse complement strand
CGACGTTGCGAAATCTTACGTTGAAGAACACGGCCAGGTTATCCGCACTGATATCGCCAACATGGCGCGCGACGTGGACGCAAGTGCCGAGTCGTCGGCCGGCGATACAAAACTCCTCGAACAGTCGGTCTTCGCACAGGCGGGCTTGCGCGATTTGCCTGAAGCCTATGTCGTCGATGCCAACGGCACTCCGGTCGTTACCGGCATTGCCGACGCCAATATGCCTTATATCAAACCGGCATCCACGATGATTGCCAAGGCCGAGGCTGGTCAGACGCCGGTCGTTACGCCGCGGGGCTCGTCGCGCATCACGGCGATGACCAAGCTCGCGAAGTATCCGAGCTGGTATTTGTATGTCGGGCGCGCCGTGAGTGCCAAAGCGCTGGGGTCGCTGGAGCGCACCGAACAAACAGTCGATGAATACAACCGGTTGCGTCAGGTGCGCGGCGGGTTGAAGCTGGCTCATGGGCTCATGTACACCATGATCTCGATGACGGCGCTTCTGGCCGCCATCTGGGTTGGGCTGTGGTTTGCAGGCCGCTTCGTGGCACCCATCCGGCGGCTCATTGCGGGAGCCAATGAAGTCTCGAAAGGCAACCTTGCCGTGGAGCTTCCCGAGCGCCGTGGTGAGGGCGACTTGCGGCGCTTGTCACAGACCTTCAACACCATGACGCGCGAACTGAAACATCAGCGTGACGCACTCGTCACAGCCAACGAACAATTGACCGACCGGCGCCGCTTCATGGAGGCCGTGTTGTCCGGTGTCTCGGCGGGCGTCATCGGACTTGACCCGCAGGACCGCGTCACCTTGTTGTCGCGCTCGGCGGAGAAGCTACTCGGTGTAAAAGAAGATGACGCAGCCGGCAAACGCTTGGCAGACGTGTTGCCCGACCTGGCGCCGATCCTGGAGCGCCGCGAAGAACCCGGCCCCAAGGCGCGCGCGCCGCTTGAAATAAATTCAACCATTGCGGGCGAAGATCGCACCTTCTCCGTGCGCATTACCCGCGAGACCGCGGGCCCAGGCGAAGTCGGCTCGGTGGTCACACTCGATGACATCACCGAACTCGTCTCAGCACAGCGCACGTCGGCCTGGGCGGACGTGGCGCGGCGCATTGCGCACGAGATCAAGAATCCGCTGACACCGATCATTCTATCTGCAGAGCGCCTCCGCAAGAAGTATGGCAAGGCCATCACCGAGGACCGCGAAACCTTCGACAAGCTGACGGCCACGATTGAGCGCCAGGCCGGCGACATCAAAACCATGGTCGATGAGTTCGCCGCCTTCGCCCGCGTGCCCAAACCCATCATGGAAGCCGGCGATCTGCGTGAGGCCGTGCAGGAGCCCATGATCCTGTTCCGCGAAAGCCACGGCAAAATCGTTTATACGCAATCGATACCGCCAACACCCGTGGCGGCTTTGTTTGACCGGCGCCTGATCACGCAAGCGCTGACCAATCTTGTCAAGAATGCCACTGAGGCCGTGGAAGCCGCTGCGCAAACAGCCGAGCCGGGTTGGATCGCGGGCGTTGAATCCAATTTGAGGCTGACGTCCGAAGCCATTGAGATTGAAGTGATCGACAGCGGCATCGGCTTGCCGAAAGCCAATCGCGCCCGTCTGCTTGAACCGTATGTGACAACCAAGGGTCACAAGGGCACCGGGCTTGGCTTGGCCATCGTGCAAAAGATCACCGAGCAGCATGGCGGTACGTTGACGCTTGATGACGCGCCTGTTGCACCGGGCCGTTCGCGCGGTGCGCGGGTGCGCATCACACTACCTTTACGCTTGCTGACAGCGGCTAAATCGTCTTCATCGCAGGACGCACGCACGCTGGCTGCAAGTTGACCTGATATTCGTTTGACAAAGCCTGAAGGAGCGACCGATGGCAGCTGATATACTGATTGTCGATGACGAGGCGGACATTCGCGATCTCGTTTCCGGCATTCTGCAAGACGAGGGGCACCGCACCCGGCTGGCGCGCGATAGCGACGAGGCTCTGCGCGCCATCGAGGAGCGCCGCCCGCATCTCGTTATTCTCGACATTTGGCTGCAGGGCAGCCGCCTCGATGGGCTTGAAGTGCTGTCCATCATCAAGCGCACATATCCGGATCTGCCAGTGGTCATCATCTCAGGCCACGGCAACATCGAAACCGCTGTCACCGCGATCAAGCGCGGTGCTTATGACTATATCGAGAAACCGTTCAAGAGTGACCGCCTCGTACTCGTAACCTTGCGCGCGCTCGAAGCCTCAAACCTCAAACGCGAAGTGAAGGAGCTGAAAGAACGCTCCACCGTTTCCGCTGAAATGGTCGGCAAATCAGCGGCGGTCAACCATCTGAAGAGCGGGCTTGACCGCGTTGCGCCCACCAACAGCCGCATTCTTATTCGCGGCTCATCGGGTACGGGCAAGGAACTCGCAGCCCGTGTAATCCATCAGAAATCGCAGCGCGCCGATGCTCCGTTTGTTGTTTTGAATGCAGCTGCCATGGCGCCTGACCGCGTTGAAGAAGAACTGTTCGGCACTGAAGACCGAACGGGCGGCCCGCGCAAAGTGGGCGCGCTTGAAGAAGCCCATGGCGGCACGCTCTACATCGATGAAGTCGCCGACATGCCGCTTGAGACGCAAGGCAAGGTTCTGCGTGTGCTCGTCGAACAGAAATTCTTGCGGTTGGGCGGCGCGCAGAAGGTGGCCGTCGACGTTCGCATCATTTCGTCGACCAGCCGCGACCTCGAACGCGATATGGCCGAAGGCCGGTTCCGCGAGGATCTCTATCATCGGCTGAACGTGGTGCCGCTGCGTGTGCCGAGCTTAGCCGAGCGGCGCGAAGATATCCCCGATCTCATCACGTTCTTTGTTACGCAACTCTCTCAAGCGTCTGGCCTGTCGCCGCGCCGCATCGGAGAGGATGCGATCGCCGTTCTTCAGGCTCATGATTGGCCGGGCAACGTGCGGGAGTTGCGCAACAACATCGAACGGCTCTTGATCCTTGCCGGCGGTGATCCCAATGCGATCATCACCGCTGATATGCTGCCCGACGAAATCGGCTCGAATGTGCCTCTGCCAGTTAATGGCGGTGCGGAGCACCTGATGTCGTTGCCACTGCGTGAAGCGCGCGAAATCTTCGAGCGCGAATACCTGCTGGCACAGATCAACCGGTTCGGCGGCAACATTTCGCGCACGGCGGAGTTCGTCGGTATGGAGCGTTCGGCACTGCATCGCAAGTTGCGCGCGCTGGGCGTGTCATCCGATCAGCGCGGGCCAGATGCGCGGCCGATCTAGTTTTTCGAATTTTCCATTGGGTTGAGACTGAGGCTTGAGTGCTGATCTCCCTCCCCGCTGGGGAGGGGAGACGAGCCAAACGGACGGAGGACCACCACATCCTCAACCAGATCTCTGCAATGGAATTTTCGAGATCCACACCCACTTGAGCCCCGCCCCATGACACGCGTCATCTACGTCAACGGCCGCTACGTGCCCTATGCCGATGCGGCCGTGCACGCGGAAGATCGCGGGTTTCAATTCGCCGATGCCGTCTATGAAGTGTGCGAAGTGATGGGTGGCCGCCTTGTCGATGAGGCGCGCCACGTAGCGCGGCTGTGGCGATCGCTAGGGGAACTCAGCATCGAGCGTCCAATGTCAGAGGCGGCACTTGGTCTCGTCATGCGCCAGACGATCCGGCGCAACCGGGTAACCGATGGGCTGCTCTATCTGCAGGTGACCCGCGGCGAGGGTCCGCGAGATTTTCATTTTCCAGACAGCGCGACAACACCGCCAACGATTGTGTGTCTGGCGCGGCGGCTTGATCCCGCCAAGATCGCGGCAAAGGCCGCGGTTGGGATCGCCGTTAAAACCATGCCGGACAATCGCTGGGGCCGCTGCAATATCAAGACCGTGATGCTGCTGCCGGCCTGCCTCGCGAAAGATGCAGCCAGCCACGAAGGTGCGTCGGAAGCCTGGATGGTAGACGGGCATGGATTTGTCACGGAAGGCGCTTCCAGCAATGCCTGGATCGTCGATCACAGCGGCACGCTCATCACCCGGCCTCTCGATAACGGCATTCTGGCCGGCGTGACACGCGCGGCGGTCCTTGACGCCATTCAAGCCTTGCAACTCACCCTGCACGAGCGCCCATTCACGGTGGCGGAAGCCAAAGCCGCCGCAGAAGCGTTCATAACGTCGGCGTCGGGCACCGTGATGCCCGTGGTCACAATCGACGGCCATGCGATCGGAACTGGGAAGCCCGGCCCGCGTGCCCGTCAGTTGCGCGAGGTATTTCATCAGTTTGCGCAAGTATCAGCCAGATAACACCGCGATCAAATGTCTGTGTAGCTCTAGGGCGATACCGTCGTTAGACTATATATGTTGCGGTGCGTGGTAAGCGATCGCGGCCAAGGACAGCGTTCGCGTAAGTCACTCCGACACAACTGGCATCAGCCCCGCCGCAAGGATGCACTCAAGCATCCGCGGCCAAGAAGAGGCAAAACCTATGGCCCAAGAGAAGACTCAGAACCTTCAAGATACGTTTCTCAACCACGTCCGCAAAACCAAAACACCGCTCACCATCTTCCTCATCAACGGCGTCAAGCTGCAGGGGATCGTGACCTGGTTCGACAACTTTTGTGTGCTTTTGCGCCGCGACGGCCACTCGCAGCTGGTCTATAAGCACGCCATCTCCACCATTATGCCGGGCGCGCCCGTGCACCTGATGGATGGCGAAACGGCCGACTAAGCCGGGCCAGCTAGAGTCACATAAAGGCGAGTTCAATCCAAGATCAGAACGAAGACGGCGGCGATGACAACATCATCCCGCCAGCAAAACGTGTTCCCCGCCGTTCGCGGACAGAAGAAACTCGCGCCAAGCGCTCGCGTGCGCTTGTGCTGGTGCCCGTCTTCAAAAGCGACAAGTGGAAATCAGCGCCGGCTGACTCCAAAGCCGCGCGCCATGTGCCCGATATTCACTCGCCTGAAGACCGGTTGGCGGAAGCAACCGGACTTGCGCAGGCGATTGATCTCGACGTCGTCGACAGTCTCGTTATTCCGATTGGGGCGCCGCGCCCATCAACGCTGATCGGGTCGGGTAAAGTTGAAGAACTCAAAGGCATTGTTGCCGATGAGAAGATCGATCTCGTTATCGTTGATCATGCCATCACGCCGGGCCAGCAAAAGACGCTGGAGAAAACCTGGAATACCAAGGTGCTCGACCGCACCGGGCTCATTCTCGAAATTTTTGGCAGCAGAGCGAAGACCAAGGAAGGCGTGTTGCAGGTTGAACTGGCGCATTTGTCGTATCAGAAGGGCCGCCTGGTGCGGGCCTGGACGCATTTGGAACGCCAGCGCGGTGGGGCAGGATTCCTCGGCGGCCCGGGTGAAGCGCAGATCGAGCTTGACCGGCGCATGCTGCAGGACCGCATCGACGCCATCAAAAAGGACCTCGTAGACGTGGTACGCACGCGCGAGTTGCATCGCGCCGGCCGCCGCAAAACGCCATTCCCCATAGTCGCCATCGTCGGGTACACGAACGCCGGCAAGTCGACGTTGTTCAACCGCGTGACCGGCGCAAATGTTCTCGCGAAAGATCAGGTGTTCGCCACCCTCGATCCGACCATGCGCGAACTGAAACTCTCCAGCGGGCGGCGGATTATTCTGTCTGACACCGTCGGCTTCATTTCTGATTTGCCGACGACGCTGGTTGCCGCCTTTCGTGCCACGCTGGAAGAAGTGATCGAGGCCGATCTCATTTTGCACGTGCGCGACATCGCCCATCGCGAAACCGATGCCCAAGCGCGTGACGTGGAGAAAGTTCTGGGCGACCTCGGCATCGAACTGCAGAAGGCCGACAATCATATTCTGGAAGTGTGGAACAAGATTGATCTTTTAGAGCCCGAGTTGCGCGACCAAGCCTTGAAGGATGCGCGCTTTGAGGACCGCCGCCCGGCGCTGGTCTCAGCTCTCACAGGAGAGGGGCTTGAACTTCTTTCTGCGCTGATCGATCAGCGGCTCGGGGTTTCCGATGAAATATTGAATTTGGTGATCCCGGCACGCGAAGGCCGTTTGATCAGCTGGCTGCATGAGAACGCCGATGTTCTCGAACGCGCGTCCGGCGAGGCAGGCGAAGTCGTTCTGCGCGTGCGTGTTGCCACCGAAAAGAAAGACCGCCTTGAGGCCGCAATGAAAAAGGCGGGGTTGTGATTCAGGCAGTGTAGACCGATTGACTGCCCATCCTTCCCCACGTCATTCCGGCGAAGGCCGGAATGACGGTTGTGGAGAAATGATACAGCGGCAGCCCGACCTATGAGTCTTGCTTCCGTTCAATCTTCTTAGCCTCATCCCACAGCGCATCCATCGCTGCGAGGGTCGAGTGCTCTGGGCTAGAGCCTTGTTCGGTCAATCGCGCTTCGATGTGTTGAAAGCGGCGCGTGAACTTGGCGTTGGCGGCGCGCAGTGCTGCCTCAGGATCGATTTTCATGTGACGCGCCACGTTCGCCATCACAAACAACAGATCGCCGAATTCTTCTTTGATTGCGCCTTCCGGCCGTCTCCCCGCAGGAGAGTCGGAAGGCGCAATTGTCTTCGCCACCTCCGCTTCCAACTCGGCCAATTCTTCGCGCATTTTTTCAAATACCGGAGCAAGCGACGGCCAATCGAAACCGACGCGCGCAGCTTTGTTCTGCAACTTGATGGCGCGCGTGAGGGCCGGCAAGCCGAGCGGCGTGTCGTCGAGAAGGGAAGGGCACCGCCGATCGGGGTCAGACCCACCTTGACGAACGCGTGTCTCCGGCACGACGGGTCTGACCCCATGTGCGTTCGTCGCCAATTCCGCAAGAGAAGCAGGTTCGGAGCCCGGGGTCAGACCCGCCGGGTCTGACCCCGGATAAAGCGCCGCCCGCTCTTTTTTCTTCTCTGCTTTCTCTTCCGCCTTCAAACGCTCCCAGAACCCAGGCGCAGCACCTGCCGCGCGTTCCTCTGGCGTGCCGAATACGTGCGGATGGCGGCGGATCATTTTGCGGGAAATGGCGTCGGCCACATCATCGAACGCAAACGCGCCCTGCTCCTCGGCCATGCGCGAATGATAGACAACCTGAAGCAACAGATCGCCCAGTTCATCCTTCAGGTCCGCAAGGTCGCCGCGCTCGATGGCGTCGGCCACCTCGTAGGCTTCCTCGACGGTGTAGGGCGCAATCGTCGCGAACGTCTGCTCAAGATCCCAAGGGCAACCGGTGCCCGGCGTGCGCAGTGCGGCCATGATTTCAATCAGGCGGGCGAGGGGAGAAGCGGTGGACATGACCAAAGACTTAGCCGCAAGCGGCAACACCGTCGAGAGCGAGGTTTAACGCAAATGAAGCCCAAGCGCGCAGTGGTTATGCAAAGGATAGGTAAGCACGCCCGGACAGGCACTAGAACCCAGCGCATGAAAAAAGCCGCCCATTTCTGAGCGGCTTCTTCCAAATCAAGGCTAGCTCAAACTTCGATTAGAAGTTGATGAGAGCGCCTGTACCGACGTACTGGAAGTCTTCGACGGCCGGAGCACCAGCTGTCGTGAAGTCACCCGATACGTTGCGATACTTGATCCATACCGACATTGCAGCTGCGTCAACTTCCTGAACGATACCACCGCCCCAGAGATCCGACTCGAAGGTTGCTGCGTCGTTGTTGAACTGCTCATACTCGCCGTAGAACACGGTGTGGCCGAGCGGTGTGAAGCGCTGACGCAAACCGGCTTTGACGTAGTAGAAGTCGTTGCCATCGTTGGCGTCAGACTGAAGATCGCCGTAGGCACCGTAGAGGAACAGACCGGTCGGAACGTGCTGGAGGTAGGCGCCAACCTGGAAGAACTCAGTGTCTTCGGCTTGCGTGAAGTTCGTTCCGTCTGTCGATTCACTGTAGGCTGCAGCAACGGCGAGTTTGAAGCCGCTGAATTCACCGGCGTAACGAGCTGCGACGTCCCAGAAGTCGTCTTCACCCCAAGATGCCGAAACCGAGAA
>JANNXL010000091.1:0-2039 GCA_031409575.1 Hyphomicrobium sp. | reverse complement strand
CGTGCTCGCGCTGGTGCATGAAAGCGGCATGATCGCAGTGAACGTGGTGATGATTCGCGGCGGTCAACATGTAGGTGACCGCACCCACTTTCCTGTAAAAAACGCCAGCTCCGAAGTGATGCCCGACGAGGAATTGATCGAGGTGCTGGAGAGCTTTATCGCGCAGCACTACATCGGCCGCGAAGTGCCGCGCAGCATTGTGTCGACGCTTGAATTTGATGTCGGCGCGCTCGCTGAAGCGCTGTCGATGCAGGCCAACAGCAAGGTCGATTTGCAGTGCAATCCCATCGGTGAAAAGCGCGTGTGGCTGCGCATGGCGGAAGAGAACGCGCGCCTCGCCATCGCTTCGCGCCAGCGCCAGAGCGACACCGGCAATGACCGGCTGCAGGCGCTCATCGAGGCCATCGGACTGCCCGAAGGCACACAGCGTCTGGAGTGTTTCGACATCTCGCACACGATGGGCGAAGCCACCGTTGCGAGCTGCGTGGTGTGGGACAACAACGGCATGCAGACCGGGCAATATCGTCGCTTCAACATCGAGTCCACGAGCGACGGTGACGACTACATGGCGATGAAAGAAGCGCTCACCCGCCGCGCAGCCCGTATCGCAAAAGAAGAGGTGCCGCGCCCCGACGTCTGGGTCATCGACGGCGGCAAAGGTCAGGTCGGCATCGCCGCACAGGTGCTTCTAGAGGCGGGCCTGCACGACATCATCCTGTTTGGTTCGGCCAAAGGCGTCGAGCGCAAAAAAGGCATGGAGCAAATCATCTTCCCCGACCGCGAAGACGCCATCCGGCTCCCCGCCGATCACCCCGGCCTGCATCTCATCCAGCAAATGCAGGACGAAGCGCACCGCTTCGCCATCATGGGCCACCGCGCCAAACGCGCCAAGAACCGCGAAGGTTCAGCGATTGATGACATCGAGGGGATTGGGCCGAAGAAGCGCGGAGAACTGCTCCGCACGTTTGGCAGTGTGCGGGGGATCGCGGCGGCCAGCGTGGAGGACATCAAACGCGTGCCGGGAATTTCAGATGAATTGGCTGAGCGGATTTATGGGGCGTTGCATTAGCCCATAGTGGGCGAATTGTTGTGATATCGGAGCGGTTAGTTGCTATCACAATGTACGAAAGCTCTTTCGGACAAGGCAAAAAAGTGAATCACCCGAAGAAAATAGCCGATCTAATTGATCGGCTCATTACGCATGGTCAGGCACTGCTGAAGACAGACCCATCCGGCCAATATGTCAAAGATTGTGATGGATTGAAGCGGTGGTCGAACGAGCTGATACTTCTACGTACCATCGGCGGCCAAATGCTCACTCCTTGGAAAGGACGTTTGCAACATAACGGCGTTGTGATTAATTTTGACGACGTAAGAGAGCCACTCGCGGCGTTGGAGACCATCAAGTATGCGATGGAAAATGGGCTGCTAGTTTCATATAGAGACATGATCATCGCGGAGAGTTTTGCAGACATCTACAGCCAAGGGCGTTACCTCTTAGATTCGGGATACTACTTGGCGGCAGGGGTGCTTTTTCGTGCCGTACTTGAGGAGCGGCTTCGCGTACTTTGTGCGGAGAACAACTGCTCGCCCGCTAGCCCCCGTCCGACCATTAATGACCTGAATCAGGCACTCTACAAATGCGCCGATGCGCATTACGACAAGACGACCATGCTTCAAGTCACGGCAATGGCTGCTGTTGGAAACGACGCAGCTCATAATGCCTCGACTCTAACGCAAGATGCTGTAACAGCACTTGCGGATCAGTTGCTACCGTTTCTAGCCCGGTTCTCGCCTTAGCGCGTTGAACGGCATTCGACGGTTTATAGAGGCGGAATCGCACGCGTAGAACCCTACGCGAGATACGCCTTATTATCGCTACTATTGCCTTACCAAAGTTAAGTTAGGTAAGGTAAAATTCTGCCAGATGAACAACAGAAGCCCGCAATGCACGTAACCCTAACCGCCAAAAGACAAGTAACCTTTCCTGCCGCAGTACTTGCCGAGTTGGGGGTTGCGCCCGGTGATCGGTTGGAGAT
>JANNXL010000090.1:0-2997 GCA_031409575.1 Hyphomicrobium sp. | reverse complement strand
CAATCGCTGTCTCTTAAACGGACTGGGCGGCATTCCGTTGTCCAGGCTGTCTCTGATACCGGGGCCTTGAACCCCGACTATGGGAGTTTCGAAGATGCGCAGATATTCCGCGAACCGGCTGAAGCCGGTTTCGCCAGCTGAGGAACCGTTGAACGCGGGTGGGTTCGACCCCGGCAACAGTTTTTACTCCGCCCCCAAACTTGTCCCTTACGCAGATGGTCCACCGGTCCTTAGCCCCTGGTGCTCGGACACGGCAGCCGCCGTGACCATGGTGACGAAATCGCGGTGTCCGTTCTTATTGGTGGTCACCCGCTCGGATTGATGGATGCAGAGTAGCAGCGTGCCTGCACCCGCAAAACAGACGGCGTTCTCCCGATCTTCGTCTGTCAGCCGCTGCACTCAAGCCACCATCATGCGCGCAGAGGAGGGCCCCCGCAGCTTCCTCTGCGCGTTCTTTCTTAACAGCGCGCCCAACATTGCGCCTGGTCTCATTCAGTCCGGATACGGCATCCCATGGCACGTAAATCGAACAGAAATTCGTTAGCATCGGCAACACCCGAGTCGTGCCGCGATGAAAGTTTACCGTTGCGGGAGCTCGGCAGCTTCAATCTGAGACCGTGTGAAATTGAATGGCTGCATCTGTTCCGGTCGTTATTGGCGCAGCCGCGCGAAAACGCCAACGCAGCTTTTTTAGACCTGCATCATCGTGCGGAGGAGTACTATGGTGACGAGACAGCCCCCCTTATCGTAGGAGCGACCACCGGTTTGATACGGGCGCTCAAAGCCGAGCGGCCGGCGCCTTTTTACTTTGTTTCGCCCCATTGTGCGGCGTGCCGCGAGCGCGTGTGCGAAGACGAATTTTTAGTACTGTGTGCAGTGGTCTCAGCACGCTGCGGCGACGAGGAGCAGCTTGATCTGGCTGCGCGCCAGTTGACGCACGCCGGCACCTGTGACCGGGTCATCCGGTCAGCCCGCTCGCTCGCGCAGCTCCTGAACCTGGCCGGACGGCAGCCCGCAGCCTTGTGGCACAGCCCGACTTCCGGTACGCGGCTCCACTAAGCCCCATCTGCTTCATTCCGCGCATAGAACCCGCTCTCGATTTTTTCAGCGGCGCAGCGTATGGTCACGCTGCTGCGGGGTTTGTCAGGAACAACTGAACTCCAGGGCCTATAAGATCTGCCTGGGAGCTGTCCCTGACTGGAGCCGTGGTTCCGGATATATGGCGCCCACCTTACATTTGTAGGGACCCGGCGAGATCAACCGTTCCAACGGCCACCGCGGCACTTATTTGCGTTAGATCGGGTGTGATGTCAGACGAAAAAATCGCACTCCGCGAACGGGCCAAAGCGGCGCGGAAATTGGCGTTTGATACACATGGTTCATCAGCCAATGCGGCCCTTCGCCAGCACGGACTCGACTTTCTCGAACTACCAAGCACACCTGTCGTGTCTGGATTTTCTGCCATACGCGATGAGATCAACCCGCTGCCGCTGCTGCTGAAACTGTATCTGGCTGGTTCGCGCCTGGCGCTGCCGGCCATGCTTGGCAAAGGCCGGCCGTTGCTGATGCGGGCTTGGGCCCCGGGAGAGCCCCTTGCCGAGACAACCTGGGGCATACAGGAGCCTCTGGGCGATGCCGTAGTGCTGGAGCCCGATGTGGTGCTGGTGCCGCTTTTGGCTTTTGACGTGTTCGGATTCCGGCTTGGTTACGGCGGTGGCTTCTATGACCGGACCCTGGCCGCTCTGCGCGCTAAAAAGACCATCGTTGCGGTCGGGTTAGCTTACGATGAGCAAAAGGTCGACGCAGTGCCGCACGAAAGCTATGACCAGCCCCTTGATTGGGTTCTGACGCCGTCAGGGCCGCTGAAATGCATAAGGGCCTAAATGCGTCTTCTGTTTCTGGGTGATGTCGTCGGCCGGGCGGGCCGCAAGGCCGACGTCGATGCGCTGCCCGGATTGCGGCGCCGTTACGCGCTCGATTTCGTTATCGTAAACGCCGAGAACTCGGCTGGCGGCTTTGGCATCACGGAAGCCATTCTCGAAGAACTGGTTGATGCCGGGGCTGACGCGGTCACGCTGGGCAACCATGCCTTCGACCAAAAGGACGCGCTCGTTTTTATTGGCCGTCAGCCGCGCCTGGTGCGTCCACTGAACTTTCCCAAAGGCACGCCCGGCCGTGGCGCGTCGCTCATTCAGGGCAAGAGCGGCATCGAGGTGCTGGTGATCAATGCCATGGGGCGTGTGTTCATGACGGAACTCGATTGCCCGTTCCGCGCCATCGACGCTGAGATTACAGCGTGTGCTTTGAAAAGCGGGGCCGACGCGATCTTCATCGACTTCCACGCCGAAGCCACCAGCGAAAAGCAAGCGCTGGGCCACTTTCTCGATGGCCGTGTGAGTGCCGTTGTGGGCACGCACACCCACAGCCCGACAGCCGACGACCGGGTGCTGCCGGGTGGCACAGCTTTCATGTCTGACGCCGGCATGTGCGGCGACTATCACTCGGTGTTGGGCATGGACCTCGACGAGCCCGTGCACCGCTTTATCACGCGCATCCCGCGTGGCCGCTTTGAACCGGCATTGGGAGTTGCCACGGTGTCGGGTCTGGCTGTGGAGATTGATGACAAATCCGGTTTGGCCGTTCATTGCGGCGCAATTCGCATGGGGGGAGTGCTGAAGCCGATTGAGCCTGCGTTCTGGGTGGCAGCGTAAAGTCTGTCATCATGTCTTTGCTTTGATCAAGATCCCGGCTCATGCTAAATCCTAGGCATGGACGACTCAGAATATCTTTTGCCTTCACCCCTTGTAACCGTTTCAGCGGATTGGCTTGGAGGGGAGCCGTGCTTCACGGGCGCCGTGTTGCCGTAAAGGCCCTGTTCGACTATCTCAAAGCCGGTCACACGCTGGAACAGTTCCTTGCGGACTTTCCAGGCGTATCGCGAGAGCATGCCATCGCCGTGATTGATCTTGCTTCGTTCGGTCTTGTAGGTTGGGTTAG
>JANNXL010000089.1:0-9474 GCA_031409575.1 Hyphomicrobium sp. | reverse complement strand
GCACTACGAACGGTATCGGAAACGGCGATGCAATCCCGGCGAATATCTATGGCACCTGATTCCAGTTTGGTCATATCGAGCAGGTTGGATACAAATCGCGACAACCGGCTTGCCTCTTCTTCAATGGTCAGGAGAAGGTCGGCCCGCTCTGCTTTTGACATCCGGTCGCCCAGTGTTCGCAGACCTGTAACAGAGCCAACAATAGAAGCGAGGGGCGTTCTGAGGTCATGAGAGATTGACGATAGCAGCGCAGACTTCAGCCGCTCTCCTTCTGTGGCGGTCTCCACCCGAGAAGCCTCCTCAACGAGGCGCGTGCGTTCAATGGAAATTGCGGCCTGATCGAGAATTGACTGAAGAGCCGCTTCAGTGGCACTGGGCAAGACATCCTCCGCCTCGCTGAGTTCGACGCCAACAACAGCTAGGGGACCGCTATTTGACGTCATCGGTCTAAAATGATAGCGCGCTGATGGCAACGTGCTGGTGAAGCGTCCGGTAGGCGTACGCTCTTTAAAGGCCCATCGCGCCGCAGCCCAATCGAGGGTCGCCAGCGTGTCCTCAGGTGGCCATCCGCCTTGAATTATGAGGTCTTTGCCATCGTGCGTAAGGATAACAGACTTTCCGCCGACCGCCGCTGCCGATTGGTTGGCGAGAAGCCACATGACATCGTCGAGACTTACAGCAGCCGACAACTTGCGCGAAAAATCGTACAGAGACTGCGTTGCCTCGGCTCTGTCGCGTGTGGCGTCCGCCTGTTCCTTGAGACGTCCCGCAAGGCCGCCAATCACTACGGCGATCACGAGAAATATGAATAGTGCAAACAACTCATGCGGTGTTGCGACCGAAAAAGTATAGCGTGGCTCAATGAAAAAGAAATTGAAAGAGATGAATGAAAAAACGGCCGCGCTGATCGCAGACCAAATGCCAAATCGAAGTGCGCAGGCGACCACGGCGAAAAGAAAAATCATCGATAAATTGGGAAGGTTCGTGATGCTTTCAAGAATTTTCCCAACTGCAATCGCCACGGTGACTGCAAGACATGCAGTGGTCGCGGCGGAGACCGTTACTGTTGCTGTTGGCCATGTCCATGCCGGTACTGCAACAAGATTATTTTCTGGGGCCACGACAGTGACAGACAAATCTTGCGCTTTGGCTACGAGTTCATCAGAGAGAGCTAGGCCACGAAATCGATTCCACCATCTGGAATTGGACCGGCCAATTACGATCTGCGTGATGTTGTTTCTCTTAGCGTAGCCAAGAATCTCAGCCGTCAAATCCTTGCCGCTGAGTCGAGTACTGCTGGCACCCAACCGTTCAGCGAGCCGGATTGCCTTCTCGGTGCGCCGCATGGCGCTCTGGTCCGTGATTTCACGGTCATTGGGTGCAACGTGGAGTGCAACCCATTCAGACTTTAGCGCTGAAGCCATACGTGAAGCTGCGCGGACGACTTTCTCGGAAAACAGGTCTCCGCCCACGCACACCAATAGCCGTTCGGCCGTCGGCCAGGGGCCTTCGATACCTTGCTGGCGCAGATGCGCAATCATTTGCTCATCGACGCGATCTGCTGTGCGGCGCAATGAGAGCTCACGAAGTGCGGTAAGATTGCCGGGCTTGAAAAACTGATCGACCGCGCGCAACGCGTTTTCGGGAAGGTAGACTTTCCCTTCCTTCAATCGTTTGATGAGTTCCTCCGGTGGCAGATCAACGACGACGATTTCATCTGCTGCGTCCAGTACCTTATCGGGAATCGTCTCGCGCACGAGCACACCTGTAATGCGCTGAATGACGTCCGTCAGGCTTTCCAGATGCTGGATGTTCAGCGTGGTCCACACGTCGATCCCGGCACGTAGAATTTCTTCGACATCCTGATAGCGCTTGGGGTGTAACTGTTCCGGTGCATTGGTGTGCGCGAATTCATCCACGAGGAGCAGTTGAGGACGCCGGGCAATGGCGGCCTCAACATCAAATTCCATCAGTGTGCGGCGGCGGTAGGTCACTGTGCGGCGTGGCAGGACTTCCAAACCTTCCAGCACGGCAGCTGTATCTGAGCGGCCGTGTGTTTCGACAACGCCGACAACGACGTCTAGCCCCCCTTCCTTCACAGCGCGTGCCGCGGCTAGCATGGCATACGTTTTGCCGACGCCCGGTGCAGCCCCAAGAAAGACCTTGAGCTTGCCACGCGAGTCCTTTTTGGCAAGTTCCAGTAGAGCCTTGGGAGAAGGGCGGCGATCAACAGTAGAACTGTTCGTGTTTTTTGCCATTCCCCTAATTCGCGCGAGGTTTGAATTCGCCGTCAAGTGCCAAGTTTATCTCTAGAACACTGACACGCGGCTCGCCGAATATACCGAAAAGTGGTGTGTCCGTATGACGATTAATCAGCGATGATACGATGTCGGCCTTGAGACCGCGCGCTTTGGCGATGCGGGAGACCTGAACCGCCGCAAATTCTGGTGAAATGTGAGGGTCGAGGCCACTTGCCGAAGCCGTTACGGCGTCCGAGGGAACGCTTTCAGCTCCGGCTTGACGCAACGCGGTTATATCGGAACCAATGCGGTCCATTAATTTCTTCGAGGTTGGTCCTAAGTTCGAACCTGATGAAGCGGAGGCGTCATAGCCGTTCGCACCGGCTGCCGAGGGGCGGCCATGGAAATAATTATCGGACGTAAAAAGCTGTCCAACAAGCGAAGACCCGGCAGCCGCGCCGCCGTTCGAAACAATGCTACCGTTGGCTATCAAAGGCAGCCCAGCCTGGGCAATGCCTGTTATGAAAAGCGGGTATGCAACGCCTGTCAGAAGCGTAAACAATGCGATCATGACAACGGCAGCACGCAGAGAGCTGAACATGGGTATTTTCCTTTAGGCTAGATGCAGGGCCGATACGGCGAGATCGATGATCTTGATGCCGACGAACGGCGCGATGAGGCCGCCGAGGCCGTAGATCAGCAAGTTGCGCCGTAACAGGGCGGCGGCGCCGACCGGCCGGTAGGTTATTCCCTTTAACGCTAGGGGAATCAGCGCGATGATGATCAGGGCGTTGAAGATCACTGCTGACAGAATGGCGCTTTCCGGAGTTGCAAGGTGCATCAGATTCAGTGCGTTGAGTTCCGGATAGGTGACAAGAAAGAGTGCCGGAATGATTGCGAAGTATTTGGCAACATCGTTGGCGATCGAGAACGTCGTCAGTGATCCGCGTGTCATCAGCAGCTGTTTGCCGATCTCGGTGACTTCAATCAACTTGGTCGGATTGCTGTCAAGATCGACCATGTTGCCGGCTTCGCGGGCAGCCTGTGTGCCGGTTTGCATAGCGACGCCGACGTCGGCCTGAGCGAGCGCCGGCGCATCGTTGGTGCCGTCACCGCACATGGCTATGAGCCGGCCCTTTGCTTGTTCTGACTTGATGTACGCGAGCTTGTCTTCAGGCGTCGCCTCGGCGATGTAGTCATCGACGCCGGCTTCTGATGCGATCGCTGCTGCCGTGACCGGATTGTCGCCAGTCACCATCACTGTTTTAATACCCATCGCACGGAGTGCTTCAAAGCGGCTCTTGATGCCTGGTTTCACAACGTCCTTGAGATGAATAACGCCGAGCAGCTTGGTACCCTCTGCCACGGCAAGCGGCGTACCGCCCGCGCGCGATATGGTCTCGACAGCTTCACGGAATGCCGCCGGGGCATCCGCCATGGACATCCCCGCGTATTTCAGGACTGCGTCGACAGCGCCTTTGCGGATGGAGCGGCCCCCCACGTCAATGCCAGAAAGGCGGGTTTGTGCAGAGAACGCGATGTAGGACACCGGTGTACCATCGAGCACGGGTTCGGTAAGGCCGTATTGCCCCTTGGCAAGGGCTACGATTGAGCGCCCCTCCGGGGTCTCGTCAGAGAGCGACGACGAAAGTGCTGCGCTCGCAACATCACTCTGTGTCACTCCGGGCGTGGGAATGAAGGCCGTTGCAAGACGGTTGCCGTAGGTAATGGTGCCGGTCTTGTCCAGGAGCAGCGTATCAACGTCGCCTGCCGCCTCAACGGCACGGCCTGATGTGGCCACAACATTAAAGCGGATGAGCCGGTCCATGCCGGCGATGCCGATGGCCGACAACAGGCCGCCAATCGTGGTTGGAATAAGCGTAACCAACAGCGCCACCAGCACCGTTATCGACAGCGTCGTTCCCGAATACTCAGCAAGGCCCCAAAGCGTGCCGACCGCGACCAGGAAGATCAACGTCATGCCAGAGAGCAGAATCGACAGCGCCATTTCATTGGGAGTCTTCTGCCGTTCAGCGCCTTCGACCAGAGCGATCATCCGATCGAGAAACGAAGATCCTGGGGCGGACACAACGCGCACCTTGATCCAGTCTGACAGTACAACCGTGCCGCCTGTCACCGCCGAGCGGTCTCCGCCGGATTCCCGAATGACTGGGGCAGATTCGCCGGTGATTGCCGACTCGTTGACTGAAGCGATACCCTGGACGACCTCTCCGTCGGATGGAATTGTGTCTCCCGCTTCAACCAGAACGACATCACCAATTTCAAGATCCGACGCAGATTTCGGCTCCCACAGATCGTCGTTTGCGTCATCAGGATGCAAAAGCACCTTGGCTGGCGTGTCGCTGCGCGTCTTTCGAAGCTCGTCGGCTTGCGCCTTACCCCGGCCTTCGGCAATGGCTTCGGCGAAGTTGGCAAACAGTACCGTAAACCAGAGCCAAACGGCGATTTGGCCTGTGAAGGCGAGACCATCGCCTCCGGTTGCCGCGTCGCGCACAAAAATAAGTGTGACGAGTGCGGCAACCACGGCCGTGACGAACATGACCGGATTGCGAACGAGCTTTCGCGGCGCGAGTTTCTTCACAGCGTCGATGGCTGCCTGACGGGCGATTGCGCCATCGAAGAGGGGAGTTGAAGCGGCAGGAGATGACATGATGTTTCTTTCTTAGAACGTCTTGCCGGCGTGCATCAAGAAGTGCTCGACAATCGGGCCAAGGGCGAGCGCAGGGAAGTATTGCAAGCCGCCAAGTATGAGGATCACTCCGATGAGGAGGCCAACGAACAGCGAACCTTGGGTCGGGAATGTTCCCGTCGAGGCAGCTGTTTTTTTCTTGGCTGCGAGAGATCCCGCGATTGCCATCACCGGAATGACATAGGCGAACCGGCCTAGCAGCATCGCGATGGCGAGCGTTGTGTTGTACCAGGGCGTGTTGGCGTTGAGGCCCGCAAATGCTGACCCGTTGTTACCGGCTGCCGACGAATAAGCGTAGAGAACTTCGCTCAAGCCATGCGGACCGGCGTTGGCGAGGCTTTCCAGCGCCTTCGGCATCATGACCGAAACCGCCGTGAACCCAAGTATGGCAAGCGGCAGAATGAGAACCGCCAGCATGGCCAGTTTCATTTCGCGCACTTCGATTTTCTTGCCGAGATACTCAGGTGTGCGGCCGACCATAAGACCGGCGATGAACACCGTGAGGATGGCCATGACGATCATGCCATAGAGGCCCGAGCCCGTGCCGCCTGGCAAAATCTCTCCAAGCTGGATCAGGAACAGCGGCACCAGTCCGCCGAGTGGGGTCAACGAGTCATGCATTGCATTGACGGCACCGCATGAGAGGCCAGTGGTCACAGCGATGTACAGCGCCGAGAGTGCCTGCCCGAAGCGAACCTCCTTGCCCTCCATGTTGCCGCCGCCGGCATCAACACCGGCCTGGGCAAGAAGCGGGTTGCCCGCCGTTTCAGACCAATAAACTAAGCCAACTGAAGCAATCAGAAGAATGCCCATGGCTGCAAGAAGTGCGAGGCCCTGGCGCGCATCGCCAACCATTCTTCCAAACGTGAATGTCAACGCGGTCGAGACAAGCAACATGCTCCAAATCGACAGATAGTTTGACCAAGCGTTTGGGTTTTCGAAGGGGTGGGCGGCATTGGCATTGAAAAAGCCGCCGCCGTTGGTGCCAAGCTGCTTGATCGCTTCCTGGCTTGCAACCGGTCCAAGCGCGATGGTCTGCTTAGCGCCTTCGAGCGTCGTCACCTCAATACTACCTGCAAGCGTCTGGGGTGCGCCCGTGACCAGGAAGGCAATCGCCAGAACCAACGAAAGCGGCAACAGCACGTAGAGCGTGGCGCGCGTGAGATCGGCCCAGAAGTTGCCCACAGTACTCGTCCCGCTACGCGAAAAGGCTCGTGTCATGGCAATGGCGAGCGCTATGCCTGTCGCGGCGGATGCAAAATTCTGCACGGTGAAGCCCACCATCTGGACGAGGTGGCTCATCGTCGTCTCTCCGCCGTAGCTTTGCCAATTGGTATTGGTGACAAAGCTGACGGCAGTATTGAAGGCGAGATCTGGCGAAACGCCTGCAAAGCCTTGCGGGTTGAGCGGCATCACGCCCTGGAGCCTCATCAAAGCGTAAAGAAGCACGAACCCTGCGCAGTTGAACGCGAGCATGGCGAGCGTATAGCCAAGCCACGTCTGTTCTTTGTCAGGCTTGATACCAGCCGCGAAATAGAATGCGCGTTCAACCGGCGCGACCAAAGGCGAAAGGCGCGATCTCTCACCTTGAAAGACGCGTGCCATATAGAGCCCCAGCGGCCGCGCTGCCACCAGCACTGCGGCCAGTACGAGCGCAATTTGCAACCAACCAACGAGTGTCATGGGGTATCCTTCCCGAGGGTTAGAATTTCTCGGGGTGAAGCAGGGTGTAGAGGAGGTAGCCGCCGAGTCCGATGGCGACGGCCAGCGCTAAAAGCGGGTCTGTCATGGGTGATCCCTCACAGCCAGCTGCAAGCGATGGCATACAGGCTCATGAGACCGAAGCCTCCCACGCCCAGTGCAAGAAAGACGATATCAGACATGGCTTGGGTCTCCCGTGAGTTGACAGGAGGAGAAGTGCGCTTTCTGGTATAAGTTTTCGATACGGAAGGTGTGCCGGTCGCATAAGGGAGGCATAAGGATTTAGAGCGGGGAGGCCTGAGCGGCCTGGCTGTGCCGCGCAGCATGAGCCTGCAATCCTTCCAAGCGGACTTTGTGGCCAGCACTTCGTGACAAACCCCTGCCGCAGCTGTTCCAGAGTCACGTTGAATTTTGCTATGGTTTGGCCAGCGCTTTCACAATAGTCTTTCATTCAGTCGAGGGAAGCTCAAGGGGCTCCCCAGGGGGCTCCAGTGTATCGTGTTCGAAAGTTTTCTGCTGCGACGGTGTGGCTTGCGATCGCGGCGACGATCCTCGCCGCTGCACTCATCGCACCGGCCACCGCACGGGCCGCCACCGCACAGGCCAAGGACTCACCTAGCAGCTGCGACGGCGCGGCCGGGCTCGCGGTCCTCGCCTCGCCGCTCGCACCGTGGAAGGGCGCACCTCTGCGTGTTGTCTTCACGGTGGAGCAGTCCGTCGAGGGTGAGCTGTCGCTGATCGCGCCGGATGGCACTGTGGCAGTTAAATCGCGGGAACGGCACGGCGGGCCGCCGTATTTCTGGATCGCTGAAGCCGCTGCGCCAGCCGCAGGGGCGTGGCACGCAACACTTACGCGCGACGGGCCGCCAGCGGACTGCAGCACCATCAGCCGCGAAATCACCGTTCACCGCTCTGAACCGCCACCGCCGCGCGCCGCCGCCAAGAGCGTCTGGCCGTTGCGCGATACGTGGAACCGCGCGACGGAGAATTTATATTCCGCATGGATTGAAAAGCTCTTCGACGCACCGGTTGACGAGGCGCTGTCATGGCCGGCGCTACATGAAGTCCTGCGCGACCGGTCGCGCAATGTGCTGTTTAATCATTTGGGATTGCGTGAAGACGAGAAGGGGCTTGTCATTCGACCCGACTGCGCTGACCTTCCATATTTCCTGCGCACGTATTTCGCTTTCAAGATGGGGCTGCCATTCGGATATTCAAAGTGCACGCGCGGTAGCGGCGGCCAGCCGCCCAGGTGTCTCCAGTGGTGGAACATTCAGAACGAAGAACCTCCCCCCGCCCCGCCCGAACAAAAAGATGAGCCCGGCGGCCTGTTCGGGATGTTCAACAAGCCCGCCGCGCCTGCAGCGCGCAAACTTCCCACCAGGCCGCCAGGGCTTCTACCTTCGTTTGGATTTTATATTGGGACGACCGTCGCCAATGGCGTCCACTCCGGTAACGGGCGAACGGCGGCCGGCGACGACAACACCGATTACTATCCAGTGCCGCTCACGCAGGAGACGCTGCGACCGGGGACCATCTACGCCGATCCTTACGGACACGTCCTGGTGCTCGCGCGGCGGCTGGGGCAGTCAGATAGTGCGGCTGGCGTCTTTCTCGCCGTCGACGGGCAACCTGACGGGACGATTGCGCGCAAACGCTTTTGGCGCGGCAATTTCCTGTTCGCGCAGGATCCGGCACTTGGCAGCCCCGGGTTCAAGCGCTTCCGGCCGGTTGTGCGCGACAAGAACGGCGGCTTGCGGCGGCTGACCAACGCCGAGATTGCGAAAGACCCGCAGTATGGCGACTTTTCGCTCGATCAATCGCAGCTCAAGATCGAGGACTTTTACGATCGCATGGATGATGTGATGTCACCGGCGCCCCTCGACCCATTGCGCGCCATGAAGGAGGCGGTGACCGCTCTCGAAGAGCAAGTGAAGACCCGCGTGACATCGGTCGAAAACGGACGGAAGTATCAGGACGGCGGAGGTGCCGAAGTGGCGATCCCCGACGGCGCGGCGATTTTCGAGACAACCGGCGCGTGGGAAGATTTCGCAACGCCCTCGCGTGATTTGCGGCTGCTGATTGCGATTGATGTGGTGCGCGGGTTTCCCGATCGCGTCGCCCGGCGGCCTGAGCGCTACGCTATGCCAAAGGATAAGAGTACTGCAGACGTGAAGGCCGAATTGGAAGGCGTGCTCGCATCGGAGTTAGCTGTGCGTAAGTTTTCCTATACGCGCAGCGATGGCTCGCAGTGGACGCTCGCGCTGAAAGACGTGGCCGATCGCACGGTAGAGCTTGAGATGGCCTACAACGTCAATGATTGTGTCGAACTGCGCTGGGGCGCGACGGACAACGGCGACGAGGCGGCGGCGTGCAAGCGGCGTGCGCCTGCGGGGCAACGTGCAAAGATGACGGAGTACAGAAATTGGTTTCACGAGCGCCGCCGGCCACCGCGGCCATAGCCTCAATAAGGACCGCAAAAGATCAAATTGTTAGCAAACAAGGGCCCGCTACTGAATGACATGCTGCCAAATTGCCGTGAAACGGCTGGTAAGTTCTTCACGACAATAACCGCAAACGGTAGGGCTTAAATTCGGGCGTTAAAATCGCAGGGGCGCTTAAATGCGGCGGGTAAGATATTGGACTGATGTCGCAGTGGTGATAATTTTTTCAGATCAGATTGGGCCCATTTTGACCAGGTCGCTGTCCACGGAACCGGGGGCAGACCACTACTCTATCCCGATCCAAGAAACGCTAACGCCCTCTTTCTGAGGTCAACCATTCGCACGGCTGAATTGCCTTCGACGCGAAGTTTTTTTGCCG
>JANNXL010000088.1:0-3466 GCA_031409575.1 Hyphomicrobium sp. | reverse complement strand
CACCAGAACCAGCGTCGAGCCCTTGGACGCACCAGCCACTGCCAGCACGTTGTCGAGCGACATGGATAAGTCGGCCAACGTGATCTGCCAGACAGCGGCTCCAAAACTCAGCGCGGCAGCTCCTGCTACAGCGCCGCCGGGTATCGCCGAACCGGTGGCGTCGAGATCGTGATCTTCTCCGGAAACAATCTGCCGGTACATTTTCCAGCACACCCAGAGCAGCAGAATGCCGCCGGCGAGCTTCAGTCCAACAATGGCGAGAAGCTGTGTGGTCATCGCTGCAAATAGGATGCGCAAGACGACAGCTGCAGTAATACCCCAGAAGATGACCCTGGAGCGGATGCTGGTCTCGACGCGAGAGGCGGCCATGCCGACGACGATGGCGTTGTCGCCAGCCAGCACCAGATCGATCATCAGAATGTTGAGCAGTGCGATCCAGTTTTCCCGCCACCAAGCGGGCGAAACGGCGTGCTGCATTTCAAGCATCAAAGCTTGGAACAGCGCTGACAGATCGTTCAATAGCCATTCCATCTTGTCCGTCTCCGTACTATCCGGCGTGCGTCTTGATCCAATCCGGCGTGTGCTTTTTTTTCCGCCAGTTCGCCGGGAACTCCACCGAGCGCTATGTGGCATTGTGCGCCCGCGAGAACAAGCCTGCGCACGTCCGAAACACCATGCCCGTAAAAACACAACAGCCCGCCAGAGTGGGCGGGCTGCTGCTTGTATTCGACATGCTGCCGTCCCATCCAAAGGCATCTGCCCTGGGATGAAGCAACCGGCTAGCGCTTCGAGAACTGGTAGCTGCGGCGTGCTTTCATGCGGCCGAACTTCTTACGTTCAACCGTACGGCTGTCGCGGGTCAGGAAGCCGCCCTTCTTTAGAACGCCGCGCAAGTCGGGTTCGAAGTAGGTGAGCGCCTTGGAAATGCCGTGGCGAACCGCGCCGGCCTGGCCCGAAAGCCCGCCGCCCATGACGGTCACGTTGATGTCATACTGCGTGTCGCGAGCCGCTGCCTTCAACGGCTGCTGCAGAAGCATTTGCAGTACGGGACGTGCGAAGTACTTGGTGTAGTCCTTCGTGTTGACGGTGATCTTGCCGCGGCCGGGCTTGATCCAAACACGGGCGACTGCGTCCTTGCGCTTGCCGGTGGCATAGGCGCGGCCGAGCTTGTCGAGCTTTTGCACGTAAACGGGTGCGCCAGCCACAACGGCGGCAGCGGGTTTGGGCGTGCCCAGGGCAGCCAAATCGCCGAGTGTCTTTGTTTCGGTTGCCATAACTTAGACCCTCACATTCTTACGGTTGAGCTTGGCAACGTCGAGCGCGGCGGGGCTCTGAGCCGCATGCGGGTGATCTGCACCCTTATAGATCTTGAGGTTGCGCATCAGCTGACGCTGCAGCGGGCCGCGGGCCAGCATGCGCTCCACTGCGAGTTCGATCACGCGCTCGGGAAACTTGCCTTCGAGCAAACGGCGCGGCGAGGTCTCTTTGATGCCGCCGGGATAACCCGTGTGCTTATAGTAGGGCTTGTCTTCATACTTGTTGCCGGTGAAGACAACTTTGCCCGCGTTCACAACAATGATGTTGTCGCCGCAGTCCATGTGGGGCGTATAGCTCGGCTTGTGCTTGCCTTTGAGTCGTGTGGCGATGAGGGCGGCGAGCCGGCCGACCACAAGGCCGCTGGCATCGATCACAACCCACTTCTTATCCACATCGCCGGCTTTGGCGACGAAGGTTTTCATTGGTCTAGTCTCCCGGTGGAGGTGGAACGCCACGCCGTTTACCAAAGGCGGGCAGGGACAACAAGCAAGCGGGCTCGCAGTCCGTTGACGCGGATGTATGCGAAAGGAGCGCGTGTTGTCAAACAACAACTCTCAGAAAAGCACAGAAAGCCCCATCAAAACTGTATTCTTCGTATGTGGTATAATAAAACCGTATATGGGGTATTAAATTACCTTATGTCGTGGAGATGAGGGTTCGGCGCGTGCGCTGGCCAATTCGCCAAATTGCAGCGCCGCCTTTCCGAACCCGTGCCCTGCCCGTTACCTGTCTGCTTGGCAGCAGCGCCCCAGTTTGCCCAAGCCCTGTGCTCAAAAATGTGAGAAGACGTTCACGAAACCGTCCCACTGTTGCGGTGTTTAGTCTGCGGGAACGTGCCGGGGCCGAGTGCCTGCGCCCCATTGGACTTCGAGGAGAACGCGGTATGCCCTCAAGATTTGCATCTAGAATGTCTTGGCTGACGGCCGCCGCCCTTGTCGCGATCTGGGTCGCGATCTGGCCCGCACTGCCCGCCGCCGCGCAAGAACTGAAGCAGCTTGCCCTGACCGACACGCAGATCACGTCCTTCATTGCGGCTCAGCCGGATTTTGCGCCGCTCGTGGTGAAGCTGTCTGAGGCCGCTGAGAAGCCCGACGATAGCCTCAAGGGCGAACTCGACACGGTGTCGAAAAAGTTCGGCTTCACAAACTTCGACGAGTACATGGACGTCAATGACAACATTGCCTTCGTCATGGGAGGCTTGAACCGCAAGACCTTTGAATTCACCGAGCCTGTTGAGCGCTTGAAAAAAGACCTCGAAGAGATCAAGGCCGACAAGGATATTCCGGAAGACGAAAAGAAACTCGCACTCGAAGATTTGGAACTTGAGATCAAGTCGGCGGCCCCGCTTCAGAATCGCGGCAATATTGAAGTGGTCAAACGCCACTTTGCAGATCTTCTGAAGCTGCTGCCTGACGATGGCGTGGAAGAGCCGGTGCCCGCTACAGCCGCGCCAGAAAAGGCTCCAGAAAAGGCTCCAGAAAATGCGCCGGAAGCGGCGCCTGCAAAGCCGTGAGCGCACTGCAGCGTTCCCCGGCCAGTGCCGCCCCGCACGCGGCGCTTGTGGTGATCGAGCACCCCGAGGCCGGAATAGCCGTGCTGACGCTCAACCAGCCCGAACGGCGCAATCCGCTGTCGCGCGCCATGATGGCCGGGCTGTCGGAGGCTATTGCTGCCGCAACTGCTGATACGGCTGTGCGTTCCGTCGTGCTTGCATCAAGCGGGTCCGCGTTCTGTGCTGGTCATGATCTGAAAGAAATGAACGCCCGGCGTGCGGACCCTGATGGCGGGCGGGCTTTCTTCTTGGCCACTATGAACGAATGCGCGGCCCTCATGCAGGCGATTGTGATGTGTCCGAAGCCCGTTGTCGCGGCGGTTCAGGCCACGGCGACTGCTGCGGGCTGTCAGCTGGTGGCTTCGTGTGATCTCGCGGTGGCTGCCAGCACCGCGCAGTTCTGTACGCCAGGTGTCAACATCGGGCTGTTCTGTTCAACGCCCATGGTCGCGTTGTCGCGCAACGTGCCGCGCAAGCGGGCGATGGAAATGCTGCTGCTGGGCGAAATGCTAGCGGCAAGCGATGCCGCAGACTACGGCCTGATCAATCGCGCGGTGCCGCCTGATCAAGTGCTGCCGGAAGCGCTCGGCATGGCGC
>JANNXL010000087.1:0-3117 GCA_031409575.1 Hyphomicrobium sp. | reverse complement strand
CTTCGGGCCATAGGTCCTCTGAATGCTGTCCTTTAAGCAATTGCTCACCCAGATCAGACATATCTAAAGGGCAGCCTGCGTGATCTCCACGGGGCTGTCATCGCGTGAGCTTGCGCTTTGCTGGCCAGGCTCACGTCTGGCGCTGTGGGATTGGACTTAAGTTGTGACGCGTACGCCTACAGACACCGCTAACCGGACGCGCGAGCGCAATGCGGCTGCTATGGCCCGGTTGGAAGAGCTGCTGCGCGATCCTGGCCCGGGCATCACCGTGCGCCGGGTTGGCGTCAGTGCGCCGGCGGATGCTGTTGCTGAGCCGCCGCCACCCTCGGCACCGGCCGTTGTGGTGGCCGCAGAGCCAGTCCGCGCGCCATCGATTTTGGAGACGCCAGTTGCGGCGGCCGTTCCCGATGAGGAGCGAGCACCCGCGTCATCTCCCGCACCTGCAGGCTCGAGATCCTCAACACCCAATCGCGTGCCCATGCGTGCCAATCCGCTGGCCGAGAGATTGGCGCAGACGAAGCCGCCAGCGGCGCAGTCTCCCGTTTCTCCCGCTCCTTCTCCTCCTGCCGTGGCGGCCCTCGCAATGGCCCCGCCCCAGCCTGCGCCGATTGTTTTGCGTACGACTGCCGGTGCTGTTGAAACTGCCGCCGTGGCCACATCGGCTTCACAGCGCGTTGCCTCAGCTTCCGCACAGATCGTTCCCGCGCCCGGACTGACATCGCAAGAACGTCTGCGTCAGCGTATGCAGCGCGCGGCGATTGTGGTGCCTGGACCCGCGCCGGTCGCCACTCCAATCGCCGCTGCGGCTCCTGCTCCCGCAAAAACGCCTGCCCCGCCTGCCACTGCTGCACCCACGCCTGTCGCGCCGCCACCCGCAGCAGCCGTCGAGCCGCGCCCGGTTGTTGCGCCGAGCCGCGCTGCGCCGGCCACGGCGGATGACCATCTGAAGCATATGCCGGCAGGGGTGCGTGGCAAGCTTGCGTCGTTCCTCGAAGGCAAGACCGAGGCCGCGCCCGCCCGCGAGCGACCGTCAATTTCGCCTGCTGCTTCATCGGCGCTGCAAAGCCCCATGGGTATGCCGGGCGACGGCGAGCTTTGGACCGCACTGCGCGCCAGCCGCAAGCCGTTCATGGCTGCGGGCCTGTTTAGTTTCGTCATCAATATTCTGATGCTCGCCGGGCCGCTGTTCATGCTGCAGGTCTATGACCGCGTGTTGAGCTCGGGCAGCATCCCGACGCTGGTCGCGCTCGCCGTTTTAACCTCGGCCATCTATGGCATCATCGGCTTGTTGGAACTGGCGCGCACGCGCATCATCGTGCGCATGGGCACCGAGATTGAACAGCGCATATCCGACCGCATCTTCCGTGCCTCGCTGCGCAAAACACTGAATAGCCCAAGCACGTCATTCCCGGCGCTGCGTGAACTCGACAACGTGCGCCAGTTTGCAGGCAGCCAAGGCCCGCTGACATTCTTCGATGCGCCGTGGACGCCGATTTATCTTGGAGTGATCGGCCTCGTGCACTGGATGCTCGGTGTCACCGCCGTTCTGGGAGCCCTCTCGCTTTTGCTTGTCACATGGGCCAGCGAACGGCGCTCGCGCGGACCGCTCAGCGAAGCCTCAAAGGCCTCTGCGGTCAGCATGGAGCTTGCCGAAACCGGCCAGCGCAACGCGGAATCGATCACCGCCATGGGCATGATCAGTGCCTACCGCGATCGCTGGCAGGCAGCCAATTGGGAAAGTCTCAGCTGGCAGATGCGCGCCGCCGACCGGCTTGGCTCCATGTCGTCGTTCTCCAAGGCATTGCGCTTGTTCCTGCAGTCACTGATGCTGGCGATTGGCGCCGGGCTTGCGGTCAAAGGCGAGATCAGCGCCGGCTCGATCATCGCTGGCACCATCATCTTCGGCCGTGCGCTGGCCCCCATCGAGCAGGCCATCGGCCACTGGAAGGGCTATCTCAAGGCACGCGAAAGCTACGCCAAACTCGACAAGCTGTTGCGCAGCGAGCCCGAACCGCCGCAGCGCTTGGCACTTCCCGATCCCGAGGGACATTTGGAAGTTGATAGCCTGCGGGTGGCTGCACCCGACACACGTCACCTCATTTTGTCGAACGTGAACTTCTACGTGAAGCCCGGGCAGATGCTCGCGGTTATTGGCCCGAGCGCGTCAGGCAAATCGACACTCGCGCGCACGCTGGTCGGACTATGGCAACCGGTGTCGGGTTCAATCCACCTCGATGGCGCGCGGCTTGATCAATGGGATCCCGAAGCGCTGGGTGCGCACATCGGCTTCCTGCCGCAAAACGTCGAACTGTTCGCGGGTTCCGTGCGCGACAACATTGCCCGCTTCCGCGCTGATGCAACCGACGATGAGATCGTCGAAGCCGCCCGCTCAGCCCATGCGCACGAACTGATATTGGCGCTGCCGCAGGGCTATGAAACGCCGCTCGGCGCATTCGGCACCTATTTGTCGTCAGGCCAGCGCCAGCGCATCGCGCTCGCCCGCGCCCTGTTCCGCCACCCGGCGCTGGTTGTTCTCGACGAGCCGAATTCGAACCTTGATCGCGCCGGCGATGAGGCTCTTGCCTCTGCCATCGACGGCATGCGTGCGCGCGGCCAGGCCGTGGTGCTGGTGTCGCATCGCGTGCAAGCCATCGGAAAAGCCGATCTGCTGTTGTATCTCGATAGTGGTGCGCAGCGCGCCTTCGGACCGCGCCGCGAGGTCATGCAGATGTTCCAATCAGGACTTGATAACCGCGAACCCGGCACCGCCGCAAAAGCGGGGAGTGCATAGCCATGGGCCTTTTCACCTCAATGCCAGCGCGCGCTTCCGTCAGCGATTGGTCGTCGACGGACCGCTGGGTGCGCTTTGGCAACCGCACGGTTTTCCTTTTGCTCGGCGGCATGCTTGGCTTCATGTGGCTCGTTTCGATTTCAGGCGCTGTTGTTGCGACGGGAAGCGTCGGCGTCGAAGGCAATTACCGGACCGTGCAAAATCTGGATGGCGGCATTGTCTCGCGCATTCTTGTCAAAAGCGGGGACCGGGTGACGACGGGCCAAATTCTGGTCCAACTCGACCCCACGCAGGCGCAGGCAAACCTTGCGGTGGTCACAGGCCGG